>NZ_FNPQ01000013.1:0-74729 GCF_900107335.1 Nitrosomonas sp. Nm58
TCAATTCTATCAGGAGCGAACTTCTGACTGTTGATGTGAATACTCGGCATGCTAAATCTATATTAGCAGCCGGGTGAATTTTGCAGGGCCGACTATTTATTGTATCCTCACTGCAGTCATGGACTGTGCGGATCACATTTATTGCGTGAACTGACTTTTATCGTTGACACGCATAACTATGCCTGGGCACACAATATGAAATGCCTGCTACAGGCGGCCTGCAAAGAAGCCTCCAAAAGCACGGAAAAGCGTTTGAGCGACAAAACGTTCGCCAATCTGCAAAGACGTTACCGGAATATCTTAACGCGTGCTGAAAAGAACTCTGCCGATCAGCCTACCTAAACCCCATGGTAAACGCGGTAAGTTTGCCAAATCTGATGCACATAATCTTTGGGAAAGACTGAAAATTCATGAAGCAGCGGTGCTACTGTTTGCTAAAGACCCGCATGTATCGTTTACCAATAACAGAGCAGAGCGTGACTTGAGAATGTCAAAGGTCAAACAAAAGATCTCGGGTTGCTTCAGCGTCAGCGAATACGCTCATACCTGTTGCCGAATTTCGAGCTACCTGCAATCCATGGCCAATAGAGGATATAACCCTCTTATCGCTATTCAAATAGCGTTGGCTGGCGAAGCTCATAAAATATGGGGTAAGTAGTTACGGATAGATTACCATAATAGAGAATCTTTTTGCGTTCACTCGGTTTGATTCTAAGAGCCTGTTCACGATCGTGTGAATGTCGTAGACTCTGGGGATGACGAAGAGATACCCAAGCGATATTAGCCGAGAGGCATTTGAAGATGTCCGGCCTCTGTTGGAGAGCGTGCGCAAGCAGGCGAAGCCAAGAACGGTTGATTTATATGAAGTATTTTGCGGCATCCTGTATTTGCTGAAAAATGGGTGCCAATGGCGAATGCTGTCTAGTGAGCGAGCTTTTTGACCGTGTCTACGCATAAAGTGTAAAAAAACACGGATAGTGCTAATGTGAAGGGCTATAATGTAGGAAAGAAAGTGTTGGGGATCAAGCTCCACATTGCGGTCGATACACAAAGACTTCCCCATGCGATTGCCGTCACAACCGCTGAGGTAACGGATCGTCTGGGCGCTCTTCTTGTGCCCGGAGGCTGTGCAGCAGAATTGCGGCAAATGCAATGTATTCTGGCCGAGGCTGGAACCAAGGCCAACCTTTCGCTAAGGTGGTAGAGGCGCTACTCGGAGCTAAGGTACAGATCCATTCGTTGTGAAATGTGACGCTGCATCGGGTACGTTGTCTAGCGCACTCTCTCAAACAGGATATCGTCCCTGCGGCTATAAACCGCCGAGCCAATTCACCAATGTCGATAACGTCACCCATGACCACGCTATTCTGCGGGCAATATGCACCATCGCTATATCGGTCTTCTGCAGCGCCACATCTCACTTTGTTATAATCTAGCTACTTTGTGTTTCTTCGGCACGATTTGCGGCATCCGGCCGATTACTTCGCTATTCTTGAACAGCGAAAATGCCTCTATGATATGAGAATGCAAAAAAGAAACATCCGAAACGTTGGCCGGGAAAAACCAGAGACTGGTTGTACGTGCCTACAGTCAGGCTTAATCCCAGTAATGCGCAACCAGAAACTACGATGAAAAAAGTGGCTTAAATGATGTATTCAGGCGAAAAGTACGTTGACACCTACCGCTGGCGCCCTTGAGCTGTTTTCTGATCAGCCGCTTTGGGCGCTGCAGTGGGATAAGCTTCATTGATTCGACCAGAATCAGTGCATGTCACAATCGCCGCATTTAGTCATATAAAGTGATGGCGGCGTTTGCTGCCAGGGGAAAGACCAGCGTGGATTGGTTTTATGGATTCAAGCTGCACTTAATCATTAATCACCAGGGGGGAATTACTGAGCGTGAAAATAACGGCAGGTAATGTCGATGATCGTGATCCGGCGCCAGAGCTGGCACGTTCCTTATTTGGGAAACTATTTGGTGACCGGGGCTACATCTCCCAGCCGCTCTTTGGGTAACTCTGGGAGGAGGGCATGCAACTCGTCACCAAGCTGCTGCCGCTGTTTGACAAACTTTTGTTGTGTAAGCGTTCGATCATGGAGACTGTCAACGACCAACTGAAAAACATCTCGCAAATCGAGCATTCTCGTCATCGCCGCGCCTATTTAACTTTTTTGTTAATCTGATAGCTGGACTGATAGCTTACGCATTCCGGGAGAAAAAAACCTCACTTAATATCAGACCCTCTCAAGCTTTTCCAGTCGTGCTGATGTGATCCTTATGTCGAACTCACGTTAAATAGAAACTCATAAGCAATAATGAAATTTACAAGTGAAGTAACTCATTTATCACAAAAAGGGCTGGGTGTGGCCAGAAATGAAGAGGAAGGCATTTCCTATTTTGTGTTTGGTGCATGGCCAGGAGACAGGGGTGAATTTGAGATCATCAATCGACCGCTGAACAATAAGAAATATGGCTATGCCAAACTGCTTCAACTCATTAGTGCATCTGCTCAGCGGCAACAACCGGAATGTACTTTTCTTGGCTCCAATGAGGATTCTTGTTCGGGTTGTCCCTGGATGATCGCCAATTATGAAAGTCAGCTTGAGCAAAAGCGAAATCGCCTGATTTATGCAATGAAGAGAATCGGATTCGAGACGAGACAATTGAATGTGTCTAATGTACAACCTTCTCCCCATCTGTATGGTTATCGTAATCGTTTCCAAGTTAAAACTGATGGTGAGAAATTAGGTTTTGTAGTTGAAGGCTCCCACAATATCGCGCCGGTGGGAGATTGCATGGTGCTCAATGATACCTGTAGGAATCTTTTGAAAGGGATGCTGGCGAGTTTGCCGCGCGAAGATTGGTTACCTGGCACTGGCTATGATTGGAATTTCATTGATCTGGATGATGATTTTCCGGCTGAGCTCATTCGACTCAATCAAAAGAGACCTTTCAAGCAGGGTAATACCACACAAAATGAATGGATAAAATCTTGGCTGCGTGCCAAGCTCAAGGAAAATTCCAGAGTAGGTAAGGTCGTTGAGTTATTTTGCGGCTCCGGAAATTTCACCGAAGTAATTGCAGAGTCGGCATGTAGCGAAGTGATTGCTTATGAATCGGGACTTGATGCCATCAAACTGCTCAGAGCAAAGAATTTGGCCAAAGTGGATGCCCGACCGGTTGATTTGTTCAAGCCCTTTATCTGGAAGATCCTGCGAAAGAGGATTGCAGATGCGGATACATTGGTGCTTGATCCCCCGCGCGCTGGACTCAAAAACATGAAAGGTTTTTTTGAGCATTTTATTGCATTGAAAACGATTTACTACATTTCTTGCGATCCTGAGACGTTTGCCCGCGATGCCTGGGCTTTTTCAAAGAAAGGCTGGTCGATCACTGAGATTCAGTTGGTTGATCTTTTTCCGCATACACCCCATGTTGAAACGCTTGCGGTGTTGAAAAAATAAAGAGCTTGATTTCGGCCAGAGGAAGTTTTCTGACAAATCTTAGCAATAACCGGCACGCCTAAACCAGTCTATTGCATCTTTAATGGCATCTATGGCTGGTCGGGATTGATATCCCAATTCACGAGCCGCTTTGGCGCTAGTGAAAAACATTTTCTTTTTTGCCATCCGAATACTATCAACGGTGGCGCGAGGTTCAGTATTGGTAATTTTTGCGACTATCTCCATCGTATGAGCGATCGGTAGCATGACTTTGACCGGAATGTTTTTTCGCTTAGTTGGTTTACCAGTGATTTCATCGATGGTCTGGAGTATTTGCAGCAATGTCATATTGTCACCACCCAGAATATAACGTTCGCCAGGTTTTCCGTATTGATGTGCAAGTAGGTGGCCATAGGCGATGTCATCAACATGAGCGACATTTAACCCGGTATCGACGTAGGCAGGCATTCTCCCGTGCAGCGTGTCAAGCACAATGCGTCCTGTCGGGGTGGGTTTGACATCGCGCGGACCAATTGGCGTGGATGGATTGACCGTGACCAATGGCAATTGATGTTCACGCACGAGTTCTTGTACGGTTTGTTCAGCTAGAAATTTTGAACGCTTATAGTGCCCGGCTATTGAGGCAAGGTTGGAGGGTGTCTCTTCGTCTGCCGGTAAGCTGTTTGGATTCAATCCCAGGGTGGCAACACTGCTCGTATACACCATACGGTTCATGCCCGCTTCTGCGCCGGCGAGTATCAATGCTCTGGTACCGCTGACATTTACGTCGTACATGATGGCTGGATTGGGTACCCAAAGACGGTAATCGGCTGCGACATGGAACAGGCTATCGCAGCCTGTTACTGCACGCTTTAATGAAGTGACATCGCGCAAATCACCTTCCACAGTCTCAATAGGGAGTTTCGTGAGATTTTGCTGATCACTCCCCGGTCTGACGAATGCACGTACTTCATGGCCAGCGGCTAATAAGCATCTTATAACTGCTGAGCCAACGAAACCATTTGCGCCAGTTACCAGAGATTTCATAGTAGTTATAAGCAAATATGAAGTTAATAGTATAGTTTAGAGCTTATACCTCATTGCCTAAAATATCTACTTCGGGGAGTTGTCTTGAGGTAAATGTAAAGATTTGTTGCAACGCCCAGTCTTGACTGGCCAGTGCGCTGGTAATTAGAACAGTTGCTTTGACACTCCGGCGTGAAATCTTGACTTGAGTGCCTTCGATGAAAGAGCGGTTTTGGTTGATTTTATTCAGAGTCAGAATGGCCATACCCAGTGCCCACAGGCAGAAGCGGCGTATTCCCGTTTCCCTTGGGGGGATCATGCAGGTATAAGTAAGCGCATTGCGCAAATGGGCTTTAGCAATTCCAATCAATACGCCAAGACCATCATGAAATCGATGGTCAGTGCACCCTGGCTGCAAGTCATTGAGATCAAAACCCTTTTTCTTAAAAATGTCTTGTGGCAACCAGCATGCTCCGCGCTTTCTATCTTCCCAGATATCTTTCAGGATATTGGTCATCTGTAATCCTTGGCCAAACGAAACGGCTAATTTCATGAGAGTAGGCTTGTTGCGATTGATTTCTTCCGAATAATCACAGAATAATTCGGTTAACATTTCACCCACAACACCTGCAACATGGTAGCAGTACCGATCAAGCGCCGCTAAATCCTTTAATCCTGCCAGCGATTCAGTGTCCTGATAATCAGCCATGCCTTGTCCCATGATGCGAACACAGCGTTCTAATACCTTGCGCTGAATAGGATTGAAGCTATGAGTAATGCGTATCACCGCAGGCGTATTTTTGATCAGATCCTGCTCGGCAGGAATCGTATGCTCAGAGAGCAATGGAAATAATTCTTTTGAAAATGCTTCTGCAGTAACATTTCCACCAACAACTTGTATAAACATTTCAGCAAACTTGCGGGTTTGCTCAGACGATAAACCATTATCATCTTCCACGGTATCGACAATACGACATAATAAATAAGCATTGCCGATGACTTGATAGAGTGAGAGGGGAAGTTGTGGGATCGTTAGTGCAAAAGTACGTGAAACCCCCTGCAGAATGCGCTCCTGATAATGATTATCTTCAATGCTGGCAGGGTTAGTCATAGTATGGGTTGTCATAAATCAATGCAGCTTTTTGTCACAAATACAACAGGGGATTTATTTATACTGATTCATGGCTGGTTTCAGTCCAGTATCTTTTCAGAGGCAATAAGCTGTTCTATTGTTTCACGTGCACGAATCAAATGGGCTGTGTCACCATCCACCATGACTTCCGCTGCACGTGGGCGTGTATTGTAATTCGAGCTCATACTCATTCCATAGGCGCCCGCAGACATGACGGCCAGCAAATCCTCTTTTGTTAAGTTTAGCTTACGGTCGTGTCCAATGAAATCACCGGTTTCACAGACAGGACCTACAACCTGATAAGTGTTGACATCGCCTGGTTTTTTAACGACCGGTAATATCTCATGGTAAGCATCGTACAGAGCTGGGCGCATCAGATCGTTCATCGCAGCGTCCACAATGGCAAAATTCCGGTGGGGAGCATGCTTAAGGTATTCGACACGAGTCAGTAATAGACCTGTATTGCCGATTAACGATCGGCCAGGCTCAATGAGTATGCGTTGTTTACGTTGACCAACGCTGTTACATAACGCCGTCACATAATCTTTGATTGATGGTGGCGATTCTTGGCTATAGCGTATGCCCAAACCTCCTCCCAGATCCAGATGCTCAATGTGTAATCCCTGTTTTTCCAGATGATCCAGTAAATTCAGCATTTTATTGCTGGCTTCAATAAATGGATCGATTGCAGTGAGCTGCGAGCCGATATGGCAATCCAAACCGGTGATGTGAACATGGGTGAATTCGTGGGCTGCTGCATAAATTCGTTCGGCTTCAGTCATGGGAATACCGAATTTATTTTCCTTGAGGCCCGTTGAGATATAAGGATGGGTTTTAGCATCGACATCAGGATTTACCCGTAGACTTACCGGCGCAACTTTATTCATTTCCTTTGCAAGCTGGTTAAGACTCAATAATTCCATTTCTGATTCGACATTGAAGCAAAGGATGCCTGCAGCTAATGCCGCACGCATCTCATCCTGATTTTTCCCTACCCCCGAAAACACGATTTTTCGGGGATCACCGCCAGCTTTCAATACACGCAGCAATTCACCACCCGAAACGATATCAAAGCCACTACCCAGACGGGCAAGCATATTGAGAATGGCGAGATTGGAGTTGGCCTTGACTGCGTAGCAGATGAGATGATCATGGTCTGCAAAGGCGCGGTCGAATTCCTGGTAAGCAGCAATCAATGCTGCACGCGAATAAACATAGCAAGGCGTGCCGAATTCCTTGGCAATATCGACCAAGGAAGCTGCTTCAGCGTAAAGCTGGCCATGTTGATATGTAAATGATGTAAACCCGCTCATTGATTTGTTTGTTCATCCTGAGACGATTGTGATGCTGGAGGGGCTTCGTTTTGTGGAAGGTAAAGCGGCCCTTTTAGACCGCAAGCAGTCAACCAGAGAGGCAATAAAACAACGATATAAAGTAGGTGCACGTGATGCATATAGAAAAATAAGGAAGTAATGGATATTATCACAAGAGCGTCACTGAAACGCGATAGGCGACCATTATTTCTTGACAGAATTCTTCTCTGCTAGGTTGTCTATAAGCCATTTGATTAACTCATTCGATATCGTATCGCTTGCTGAGATCAATGCGGCAACTGCCCCAGCAGCATCTGCGGAAGGAGCCTCTTGTATGCTGGAAAACTTTTCTTGAGCGAGTAACATGCGTGTATTTCGTTCGATTAGGCTTGCACGCAATCGAATAATGACCCGGCTATTGTCTGGATGATCAAATACCTGAGTAAATTCCTCAAGCTCAGTGAGCAAAGCATAGTCTGCTTTTAAACCATCGTGACTACTAGTAATACCTTGATGAGTAACAAGGTAGTCTTTGATTCGTCGGGTGAGCAGTTTTGCAGGTGAAGCAGCCCAGCGGCTGTTGGCGTAGGCATAGGATCGTGCCGGATCATGATAGGTCAGGCGATACTGTATTGCTTGATTATCCAGCCATATGGGGGCGGTTACGTCTGCTACCAGAATACTCGTGTTAAAGGGGATTGAGCTATGATGTTCGGTAGATTGCTGCAGGCCTAAATCATAGATGGCCATTGGAAGATTCTGTTTAGGTGTTAACGTACAGCCAGCAAGCAACAAGAACACGATAACGAATTTGATCATGGCGCTATTTTCCGAGGTGGCACAAAACCGCTTTCTCCTGGACCAGGCAAAGCGGGAGGGCTGCCGAATAGCAAGCTTTGCGGTTGCTCTTCTAGTTTAAGCAGCATACGGTCGATGTGGTGGGTACTTTGCATAATGGCGGTGCTGATCTCTCGTAATTTCGGCAAAGTATCAGCGATTTCTTGGCTATTTTGTGTCAATCCATCTACCAGACCATCTTGTTGATTGATTTTTACTACGGCCTGATTGATATCTGAGAGGAGTTGATGGGTCTGCTTCAGTGCCAGGCTTGCTTCGGTGGCTAGCTCAGGTAGAGATTTGATGCCTGAGTGCAACTGATCTGCCAAACTGTCGTAACGGCGGATAGCTTGTGCAAGATTTGTCAGAATAGCGTTGATTTGTGTTTGGTTTTTTTCACTTAATAGTGAATTGATGCGCTCGATTGCCCGGTTGGAATTTTTGACTAAATCCTCGAATGAACTGGATAATTCCTTGATAAAAGAAGGACGCAAAGGGATGCGCACATCAGGGGATAGCCGTTCGTCATGTGGTTCTTTGCCCTCGATATTTAATTCGATGAAGGCTAGTCCGGTAAATCCTTGAGTGGCTAATTGTGCATAGATATTTTTAGGGAAGACAATATTGCTGCTTACGGCAATGCGGATCAAGATTAGATTTGGATTATTCGGGTCGAACCAAATGTCTTCGACTTTACCCACGGGCACACCACGATAGCGGACCGATGATTCAGGATTCAATCCCGCCACGGATCCCTCTTCCGATACCAGTAAATAGTGGTCATGCAGGATCTTCTGGTCACTAAACCACATGACAGCAGCTGCCACTGCCATGCCAAGGATAATTACGAATAAACCCGCTGCAAGCGCATGGGCTCGATTTTCCATTTACAGTCCTAATGAAATGAATACTGAAGTATGTAGGTATTATGACGCTAGGTCAGGGGGTAAATCAGACATTGATACTTACTACTTACTTGTGTTCTTGGTCTGAGTTGATTCTACAATACCTCAGTAGAATTTTATAGATTATTGAAAACTTCTATGCAGTGAGGCTTGACACAAGCATTTTCTACGGTAGTGTAGTCAGAATCTTAATCCTTACAGGAAAAAAATGATGCTCCTGTCTTTTTTATTGCTGATTCTTTCGCTGATTGCGATCGTAGTGGCTATTCTGGTGATTCCCTTCTTGCGTCGTCACATTTTTTCCAATCTTATAATGAGAATTTTCCGGAAAATTCTTCCTCAGATTTCGCAGACTGAGCAGGAAGCGCTTGATGCGGGTACGGTATGGTGGGAAGGAGATTTGTTTAGCGGTAAACCAGACTGGCACAAATTACTGGCTTATCCCAAACCTGTACTCAGTCCAGAGGAGAAGGCATTTCTGGAAGGGCCTGTCGAGCATCTCTGTGCGATGCTGGATGAATGGCATATTACCCATGAGCGCTATGATTTGCCACCGCAAGCCTGGCAATTTATAAAGGATAATGGATTCTTCGGTTTGATCATTCCTAAGGAGTATGGAGGATATGGATTCTCAGCACTCGCACATTCCGAGGTGGTGATGAAAATCAGTTCGCGTAGCAACACGGCAGCAATAACGGTGATGGTGCCCAATTCACTGGGCCCAGCTGAATTATTGTTGCATTATGGAACGGAGGAACAGAAAAATCATTATCTTCCTCGTTTGGCAAAAGGATTGGAGGTGCCCTGTTTCGCTTTGACAGGACCTGAAGCAGGTTCTGACGCTGGATCAATACCTGATCTGGGTATCGTATGTCGAGGTGAGTACAATGGCCAGCAAGACGTGCTAGGCATGCGTGTTACGTGGGAAAAGCGCTACATTACATTGGGGCCGGTCGCGACCATCCTGGGGTTGGCATTCAAGTTACGTGATCCAGATAGACTACTCGGTGATGAAGAAGATCTCGGCATTACGCTGGCGTTGATTCCTACCAATACACCAGGCGTCAATATCGGTCGTCGTCATTTTCCGTTAAATGGGGCATTTCAGAATGGGCCGAATTCTGGCAAGGATGTGTTCATTCCAATGGACTGGGTAATTGGTGGACGTGAGGGAGTGGGTAGCGGCTGGCGGATGTTGATGAACTGTCTGGCTGCAGGACGTTCGATTTCTCTGCCTGCTACCAGTACTGGTGCGGCTAAGCTGGCTGCACGTACGAGTGGTGCTTATGGGCGGGTGCGTGTGCAATTCAAGATACCCATTGGTTTTTTTGAAGGCGTAGAGGAAGCACTGGCGCGAATTGCTGGCAATACCTATATGATGGATGCTGCCAGAGTCATGACCGCAGGTGCAGTCGATCTGGGTGAAAAGCCTTCGGTGATTTCAGCCATCGTTAAATACCATTTGACTGAGCGCAGCCGCCAGGCAATCAATGACGCCATGGATGTGCTGGGTGGTAAAGGCATTTGTATGGGGCCGGGTAATTATTTAGCCCGCACTTACCAACAGACTCCGATTGGGATTACGGTTGAAGGCGCCAATATCCTGACGCGAAACATGATTATTTTCGGCCAAGGTGCGATTCGCGGCCACCCTTATGCGTTGCAAGAAATCAATGCGGCTAATGATCAAGACAAGAAGCGTGCTTCGATTGCATTCGATCAGGCATTGATGGGACACATCGCTTTTGGTATTCGCAACGTTTTCCGTAGTTTCTTTTTTGGTCTAACCAGCCGGTATATTAAAGAGATACCAGAGGGTGTTCTGAGTGATACGGTTGATTATTACCGGCAATTAACCCGATTTTCTGCTGCGTTTGCTTTAGTGACTGATATTGCCATGCTGAAGCTGGGAGGATCGCTCAAGCGCAAGGAGAGATTATCCGCAAGACTCGGCGATATTCTCAGCATGTTGTATTTGTGCTCTGCCACATTGAAGCGTTTTGAAGATGATGGGCGTCCTGTTTCAGATCTGCCGCTGCTGCATTGGTCTATTCAGGATGCACTGTATCGCATACAGCAAGCCTTCGATGAATTTCTGAGAAACTTCTCTGGTCACTTTTTAATGCGTGGTTTGATGCGTTTCCTGATATTCCCATTGGGTAAACGATATTCGCTTCCTGCAGATGAGCTCTCGCATAGAGTTGCCCGATTAATCCTGGAGCCTGGAGAGGTGCGTAATCGTCTGACAGCAGGGATTTATATTCCAACTGCTGACAATGAACCATTAGTTGTTCTGGAGCAGGCGCTGGAATGTGCTATTGCATGTGAGGCGATCGAAGCTAAGTTGCGTAGCGCTGCCAAGGCGGGACAGCTTGTCGCACGGAACGAGGAAATAATCACCGAGGCGTTAGAACGAGGCATTCTCCTTCAGGAGGAAGCGGTATTGCTTGAGAAAATGAAATTATTACGACGCCAGGTCATCATGGTTGATGATTTTCCGCCAGATTTTGGAAAAACGGCAAAGGCAACATCATAGAAACAGGAGGCGAGATCGGGCTCCTGTGAATATCGCAGTTAGTTAATAGAGGCAGGGAGAAAACGTGAGGGGTAGTCAGCATACGAATGTCATTCCAGTGGAGGTTGCTAAAACACTTGATGGTTTATTCGGAGAGCGGGTGCGTCGTTCTCCTGAATCAGTGGCGTATCGTGACTACGATGATACTACTGAAGAATGGCGTGATTATACCTGGGCTGAGATGGAAAGAGCTGTCGCAAGGTGGCAAGCTGCGTTGTCACGAGAAAATTTATCTCTCGGTGATCGGGTTGCAGTGATGTCCAGAAACTGCTCACAATGGGTAATGTTTGAGCAGGCAGCTTTAGGGTTGGGCCTGGTTGTTGTGCCGCTTTATACCGAAGATCGCGCTGAGAATGCAGCTTATTGTCTGCAGAATGCGGGTGTCAAATTGCTGCTGGTGGAGAAACTGGCCCAGTGGGAGGTGTTTTCGTCAGTACAGGATCAGCTCACAGCGCTGTCGCGCATCGTAATCATGACTTTATTGGAGGAAAATAGGTATAAAGCGGAGGATGATCGAGTGATTGCATTGAGTAAATGGTTGCCGGAGCAGGGGAGCGATGCTCAGCATCTGAATACGGATCCACATGCCCTGGCAACAATCATCTATACCTCCGGAACGACTGGTCGCCCCAAAGGTGTCATGCTTAGTCACCATAATATCCTGACCAATGCATATGGTTCTGCCCAGGTTGTCATCGTGACACCTGATGATCTCCTGCTTTCGTTTCTGCCGCTCTCGCATACTTTCGAGCGTACTTCTGGTTATTATGTGCCAATGATGTGCGGCGCCACAGTTGCTTACGCTCGTTCAATTCAATTATTGCAAGAAGATTTACTCACGATTCATCCAACCATTCTTGTCTCCGTTCCCCGCATCTATGAACGCGTGTATGCGGGGATACGCGCGAAACTGGCAGAAGGGCCGGCGCTGGCTAGAAAGTTATTCGATTTGGCAGTAGAAGTAGGTTACAGCCGGTTTGAGTATCAGCAAGAGCGTGATTCCTGGCATTTATCCCATTTGCTGTGGCCACTGCTGGACAAGCTGGTGGCGCGTAAATTGATGGATAAACTGGGGGGGCGTTTACAGCAGGCGATGAGTGGGGGAGCAGCATTATCGCCTGAAATTTCGCGTGTCTTTATTGGTCTAGGATTGCCGATATTGCAGGGCTATGGAATGACTGAAAGTAGCCCGGTGGTCTGTGCCAATCGCTTGGATAATAATCTTCCTTCCAGCGTGGGTCAGCCTATTCCGGGTGTGGAAGTTAAGCTGGGTGAACATGGTGCCTTGCTGGTTCGCGGCCCTAATGTCATGCTGGGCTACTGGAATAATCCGGAAGCCACTCGAGCGATCATCTCCGATGATGGTTGGTTGAATTCGGGGGATATTGCCAGTATCGATGAGCAAGGGCGAATCACGATTACCGGACGCTTGAAAGATATCATCGTGACGTCCACAGGTGAGAAGGTGCCGCCAGCAGATATGGAGGCAGCTATTCTGCAGGATCCAATGTTCGAGCAAGTCATGATTATAGGGGAAGGACGCTCTTATTTGAGCGCATTGGTGGTATTGAGTAAGCGTGGCTGGGAAAGGGTTGCTGCACAATGCCAAGTGGCGGCAGACCCAGAGCAGCTGGCGAAAAATGAGCAGGCAAAAGAAGTCGTGCTGGAAATAATTACCCGGAAAATTCATGAATTTCCCGGGTATGCCAAAATATATCGTGTTGCTTTAATCCCTGAACTATGGACAGTGACGAATGAAATGCTGACACCTACCTTGAAATTGAAGCGATCAAAAATTCTGGAGCACTATAAGGATGAGATAAAGCATCTATATGCTGGGCACTGATAGAAAATGGACGATTTTCCGAATCATATTGAGTGAGTTTTAAGCCAACAATGCACAACTTTCCGAATGACCCGGCACTGCATGTTTCTTTACCAGAAGGTCAACCCATATTGCGTACGGTACCGATGCCAGCGGATACCAATTATGCAGGTGATATTTTTGGCGGCTGGATTATGTCGCAAGTCGATATGGCTGGCAGTATCCCCGCTATTCGGCGCGCGCACGGACGCGTCGCAACCGTGGCCGTCAATTCCTTTGTGTTCGCACAGCCTGTGTTTGTGGGTGATATCGTCAGCTTTTACGCCGATATCGTTAAGATAGGGCGCACCTCGATCGCTGTCGCTGTGTCGGTCTATGCCCAGCGCGGTGCACGGGAAGGGGGGGAAGAGATTTGCATCAAAGTGACCGAAGCGGTGCTGACTTACGTGGCTATCGATGATAATCGGCGACCAAGAGTGGTGCCGAGGGAATAATTTGGCTTGTTCATCGTATCTGTGGATCTAACAAGATTTGTTATTGAAAGTTAATTCGACTCATTGTTATAGGAAAATAAGGAAATATCATGGAATTTGCTGTAATAGATTGCGTCATTTCGGACGTTTATTCGCTCGGCGGGCAAGGAATATGAGGACACGAGTGACTGACTCCTTTCCTGCGGACGTGGCTGCCGAGCTGAAGACTTACGTCTACAGACTGATCGACCCGCGCAACGGTGAGACGTTCTACGTTGGCAAGGGCAAAGGCAATCGTGTATTCAGCCACATCCGAGACGAGCAGGGCCTCGAGGGTGACAAGATCGACAACAAACTGAAGCGAATTCGAGAGATTCGTCTTGCTGGGTTCGAAGTTGCTCACGTCATTCATCGCCATGGCATGGATGAGAGAACTGCCATCGAAGTTGAAGCCGCCCTCATCGACGCGTACCCGGGCCTCACCAACATCGTCGACGGAACCGGTGGCGGCGACTACGGGGTCATGCACGCCGAAGAGATCATTCGCCGCTACTCTGCGAAACCGGCCGTGTTCTGTCACAAGGCGCTGCTCATTAGCGTCAACAGAAGCGCCACGGAGTGGTCGCTGTACGACGCCACCCGCTACGCGTGGAGGATCGACGTCACAAGGGCGAAGGAGGCGGAAGTCATCCTTCCCACTATCCAAGGACTGATCATCGACGCCTTCATCGCTCATAAGTGGCTGGAGGCGACGCCGACGAACTTCCCCGGTCGTGCAGAAGGCAACGGAGTGCCCGGTCGCTTTGGGTTCGTCGGAGTCGAGGCGCCAAAAAACATCAAGGATCTTTACGTTAGAAAGCGTGTGCCCGACAAATTCAGCAGGCGCGGTGCAGCAAACCCGATCAAGTACACTTGGGGACACGACTCCGTTAAATCGTTGATCGCTAATGTATTAGGCCGAGAACCATGAAACTAGAGGATATGCTTCTTCTTCAGCATGTCTGTCTCTATTGCACTATAGCATCACAAGGTGAATGAATCGGTGATAAAACCATTGCTCTATAAACACTTTTATTTTTATCCATAGATGCCTGCTAAACTGGAAGCGTCCTTAAGTTAGCAATAAATCATTTTTCATAATAGGTCACAAAGATGTCGATCTTGCCTGAACGAACACGTATCTATCAGAACCATCATTTTGACAGTACTCGCTGGAATTATTTCGAGCCGCGCGATGACGATATTATCGTCGCGACGTCATACAAGGCGGGCACGACGTGGACTCAAGCCATCGTTGCTCATCTTCTCTTTCCAGAAGGAAATTTTCCGGCCGCACCTGCGGAAATGTCACCGTGGCTAGATATGCGGATCATGCCCCTTGAAGTGATACTGAACAGACTAACAGCGCAGAAGCATCGTCGCTTTATCAAAACGCATTTGCCGCTCGATGGCATGTTATACAACGAGAAATTTAAGTATCTCTACATCGCCCGAGACGCGAAGGATGTTTTCATGTCTTTGTGGAATCACTATACAGGCATGAAGGATGAGTTCTTTATGTTGATGAATCTGCTGCCTGGTCGTCAGGGTGATGAATTCCCACGCCCACCGGATGATATCCATACCTTCTGGCGAAATTGGATGACGCGTGGTGGATTCGGGTGGGAGGCTGATGGCTGGCCATACTGGTCGCATCTTTCTAACGTACAGTCCTGGTGGGATTTTCGTCACCTGCCGAATATTCAGTTGTTTCACTATAGCGATATGCTTGAGAATACTGAGCGAGAGGTCCGCCGCATGGCTGCATTTTTGGAGATCGATGTGTCCGAGAGCTCCTGGGCTGGGATCATCAAGGCAGTTTCGTTCACTGAAATGAAACGTCAAGGTGAGCTATACGCACCTGGGGGCGGTCATTTTTGGAAGGGCGGCGCAAATACCTTTCTCCACAAGGGTACGAATGGTCGCTGGCGTGATATCTTGTCTAAGGAAGAGATGGCTCTGTACGATGCCGCTTGCAAGCGGGCTCTTAGCCATGAGTGTCGCGAATGGCTCGAGAATGGCGGGATGATCTAATCGCTTAGAGTTTAAATCGGGTAAGCGCTAATCGTGTATCTCGCTGACGGTGATAAGAAATGAGTGCGTCATGGTCTCATCGCATGGTGAGGGAAATCGTGCCGAATGAATATTGCTATAAGGAGCACCAGCCTCTATCCCAGATATATGATCCAATCGATAACTGCTTAGCTTCAAACAAGAGGCGATGATCTGGAGCGCGGTGATGACTCGTGGTTACCTATTGCTCCAGCTGCAATTTCTACTTAATTAGATAATGTAAAAATCCGTATTGGTTAGCGTAAGCCCGCCGGTTAGTTGGGCGAATTGCTGGGCACTTGCGCCACCGATGCCGTCGGCGTCATAGTTGAGAGCACCAGTTTGCATATTGTAAATGATCCGGTCTGTGGCATCGTGCGCTGCAGTGCCGATGTGGAAAGCTGCAGCGTTGAGGCTGCCGGTGGTTAGACTGGTAAAAATAGCGTTCTCTAAATGGATAATGTCATCGACTGGAGAGAAGTCGGTAATTTTATCGATGGCGCTGATAAAGGAAGCGTTGAATACGAAAATATCGTTGCCTGTTCCACCCGTTAAAGTATCTGCTCCTGCGTTACCCCATAGTTTATCGCTATTGCTACCCCCATCAATTTTGTCGTTGCCTGCATTACCGTAAAGTTTGTCGTTGCCACCCGAACCAGAGATGACATCAGCGCCAGAAGTTCCCATCAGTATATCTGAGCCTGATGTACCAAAGATTGTGTTAGATACTGGCTGGGATGGGGTGCTGCTGCTGATTGGATCGACCAGATCGAGTTTTATATTTTTACTATTAATGCTAACTTGTTGAGTCGTTGTAGTAAATCCACTACTAGAAAAACTGACTGTATAACTTCCGGAAGCGAGTTCTAGTTCGTAACCACCAGCTGGGCTAGTCTGCGTCGTTGTGATGGTACCGGTTGTATTATTTTTGGCGCTGACAGTGAAGCTACCTAATCCTTCATTGATATCATAACGATTATCACCATCCAAGTCGTCAAATGCAACACCCGTTAAGAAAGAATGAGATGCAGTCCGGGCAAAGTTTTGTGTCACAAAAGCCCCTTCGTAGCTACTGTACTGACCAACCGCCAGACCGACTCCAATTTCGCGGTAGGTGTCATTTAGTATGTTTGTCCTATGACCTGTTGAACTCATTAATGATGCATGCAATTGTTCCACTTCATCCAGTAAACCTGCCGGTGCGCGGGTGCTCATCCAGGCAATATTTTCTCCCCAAGCCCAAGAGCCAGAGAATACATAACCCGCTGCTTTCATGCGATCACCCGGATTGGATCCACCTGCGCCGGTATGAGAGAAAGTATCGGTTGCGATCATCCAGCTACTATGATTCTCTGCCGATTCATTCAAATCACCATCAAAGGCAAGAGGTTGAGCGCCAACCTTAGCACGTTCGACATTGATTAGTTCTAGCATGTATTGTTCGTAAGCGCTAGCTTGAGACATAAGAGTAACTCCTGTCTGTTCGACTTGTGAAATTTGAATAGGGAAAGGGACAGTACTAAAGACTCAATAACCTGTCAATCATGATAAGGAACGTGATGATGATGTCATCATCGTAACTTTGGACAAGGTGGGCACGATGTAAATTCTGGCTATTGCTACGCATTTTGTTGTGATGCACGGGATGTCTTCGTGTCTTTATGGAGTTACTACACAGCTATGAAGAACGAAATATCCATGCATCTGACGAGGAGCCAATTTTCTATAGCGCTGCTTGTGAACGAGAGCTTGCTCCTGGATACCATGAGTGGCTCAAGAATGGTAGTGTGTGATCTAGCTGACCAGAAATCTGGCACGGATGAGTGAATGTCTCTTGAGATTGCGGTGGAGGTTGTCACATTAGGTGAATTCCTATTAATGTAATGTATTTAAGCTTCACTGGGGCTGATAAAGTTTTAACTATTGAGTAAAGCTTATAGGAACAAACATTGCTTCTATGCGGTATCGGCGCAAGCGCTGTCTTTTAAACGGCTTGGTCAAATAAGACAAGATTGGTATATTGGAAGCAAGAACTTGCAATTGCCAAGTGGTATGGGACTCAGTTATTGCAATATTTCAGCAATCAGTTCAGAATTAATAGATCTCGTCACTAAAAAGTCGTGTTTTTCTATAGGGTTGACTTTGTCAATTTATAAGTTTTACGAGGGAATCTTTCATCCCGGTTGTTTGAATTGCTAAAATCATGGTTTGTCAAGAGATTGACGCAGTGCTTATTCAAGGGTAGCATGCCGTGTTCTGATATTTGGGGAAAGAGGATGCGCGCAAAGTTGGTTGTCGGTAACTGGAAAATGAATGGTAATTTGGCTCAGAACAGGGAGTTACTGAATGCAATTATTACGGGAACCACTGAGTTACCGGATATCGTTTGTGCGGTTTGTGCGCCATACCCTTATCTGCCAGCAGTGCAGCTCATTCTGAAAGATACTCATGTTGTTTGGGGAGCGCAGAATGTGAGCCAATTTGATTTGGGTGCCTATACGGGAGAAGTAGCGGCAGAAATGTTATTGGATTTTGCATGTCGTTATGTAATTGTTGGGCATTCCGAGAGGCGGTCTTTATTTGGTGAGGATAACCATACAGTGGCCGAAAAATTTAAGAAAGCTCAGTGTGCTGGATTGATACCCATTTTATGTGTCGGTGAGACGTTGGCGCAGCGCGAAATTGGTGAAACAGAACGGATAATAGAAGAGCAGCTCGATGCAGTGATTAAATTAATGAGCATTGATTCGTTAGCGCAATCAGTTATTGCTTATGAGCCAGTATGGGCTATTGGTACGGGTAGAACGGCTACTCCCGCGCAAGCGCAGAGTGTGCATGCATTCATACGCAACAAGATTGCTCAGCAAAATGCAGGTGTGGCGGCTAGCGTGCAGATCCTTTATGGGGGAAGTGTCAAATCCAGTAATGCAAGTGATTTGTTTGCAATGTCCGATATCGATGGGGGGTTGATAGGAGGCGCCTCATTGATTGCTAACGATTTTATTTCAATCTGTTCGGCTGCACAGCATTGATTTGTATATAGAGAGAAAATGGAAACAATAGTTTGGTCGATTCATTTGGTGGCAGCATTGGTAGTTATTATTTTAGTTCTGTTACAGCACGGAAAAGGTGCAGATATGGGGGCTGCGTTTGGCAGTGGCTCGGCGGGAAGCCTATTTGGTGCAAGTGGCTCGGCTAACTTTTTAAGTCGAACAACAGCTTTGGCCGCTACAGTATTTTTCATCACTAGCTTATCACTGGCTTATTTCTCTGGTAGTGGAAATGAAAGTGCCAGTGTGATGAGGCGTTTTGAGATGGAGTCTGTTGAAGTTCAAGATGCAAAAAAATCATCAGATGCGGCGCCTTCTTCTGAAATGCCAGAAAAAAATGATGCTGCCTCTAAGGCCCGAGAAATACCTGAGTAGTTAAGCCGTTGTTTATGATTGTGTGTTGAATGCCAGTATTGAGCGGATTTTATTATCTGCTCGGAAATAAGTGGCCGATGTGGTGGAATTGGTAGACACGCCGTCTTGAGGGGGCGGTGGCGAAAGCTGTGCGAGTTCGAGTCTCGCCATCGGCACCATTTCTTACTAAGAGATTGGTGGCTACGCAAATAAATCAATAACGAGAATAATGATTATGCTAGATACAATGCTTGGTAATTATTTCCCAGTTTTACTTTTTATTTTGGTTGGATTGTCAGTAGGTGTGTTATCCATGTTGGCCGGTTGGTTGTTTGCACCTAATCGACCCGATAGCGAAAAATTGTCCCCCTACGAGTGTGGTTTTGAGGCATTTGAAGATGCACGTATGAAATTTGATGTGCGCTACTATTTGATTGCGATATTGTTCATTCTATTTGATCTGGAAATTGCATTCCTTTTCCCTTGGGCGGTTGTATTAAATGAGATCGGTATGTTTGGCTTTGTTGCGATGCTGATATTTCTCGGCATACTTATTGTAGGTTTTGTTTACGAATGGAAGAAAGGTGCCTTGGAGTGGGATTGATATTATGGATGGTACAGTAGATAAAGGTTTTATAACCACTAGTCTGGATTCTGTGATTAACTGGGGGCGTACTGGGTCAATGTGGCCAATGACTTTTGGGCTTGCTTGTTGTGCGGTGGAAATGATGCAAACTGGTGCCTCACGTTATGATTTAGATCGATTCGGTATCGTTTTTCGTCCTAGCCCGCGGCAGTCAGATGTGATGATTGTGGCAGGAACGTTGTGCAACAAGATGGCACCTGCGTTGCGTAAAGTTTATGATCAAATGGCTGAACCACGCTGGGTAATTTCTATGGGATCCTGTGCGAATGGTGGGGGCTACTATCATTATTCATATTCCGTAGTACGTGGATGTGATCGAATTGTGCCGGTTGATATTTATGTTCCTGGATGTCCGCCTACTGCTGAAGCTTTGCTTTATGGAATCATCCAACTCCAAAATAAGATCAAAAGAACGAATACTATTGCGCGCTAGGCTCTAACATGTCGATCAGTCGTTTTGAAAAACTCTCCTCATCTTTGCGGGATGCGCTTGGTGATAAGTTGGTTGGTTTAAACCAGCACTTAAAAGAAATAACTATCGTGGTGCAGTCACGCGATTTATTAGATGTAATGGAAGTGCTACGGGATCACCCCAGCTTAAATTTTGACATGCTCATTGATTTGTGTGGCGTGGATTATTCTGCCTATACCAATGACTCTTTTGCAGGGGAGGGGCGTCAGAACAGGCGTTTTGCCGTTGTTTATCACTTGCTCTCGATAAATCTCAATCATCGATTAAGGGTAAGGATATTTGTCGATGATGATGAATTTCCGATCGTGGATTCAGTAATGGGCATTTGGCCATCAGCTAATTGGTTTGAGCGTGAGGCATTTGATCTTTACGGCATCATTTTCTCGAATCATCAGGATTTACGGAGAATTCTTACTGATTATGGTTTTATTGGTAATCCCTTTCGCAAGGATTTTCCCTTATCCGGGCATGTGGAGATGCGCTATGATGCTGATCAGAAGCGAGTCATTTATCAACCCGTCACAATAGAGCCCCGTGAGATAACGCCTTATGTAATCCGTGAGGAATATTACGGTGAGGAAGATAAGGTCGATTAAACATGAAATCAAAACATATCTTTTTTAATATCGGGATTGCTTAGGGTATGGCCGAAATACGCAATTATACCATGAATTTTGGGCCGCAACACCCTGCTGCACACGGTGTTTTGCGGCTGGTGATGGAATTAGATGGTGAAGTGATAAGGCGAGCCGATCCGCATATTGGGTTGCTGCATCGTGCCACGGAGAAATTAGCTGAAAACAAAACCTATATTCAGTCAGTACCTTATATGGATCGACTGGATTATGTTTCCATGATGGTGAATGAGCATGCATATGTAATGGCAATAGAGCGGTTATTACAAATCGAGGTTCCTTTGCGGGCTCAGTATATACGTGTCATGTTTGATGAAATAACGAGAATACTGAATCACCTACTTTGGCTAGGAGCGCATGCGCTAGATGTGGGGGCAATGACTGTATTTCTCTATGCATTCCGTGATAGAGAAGATTTGATGGATTGCTATGAAGCTGTCTCGGGCGCCAGAATGCATGCAGCATATTACCGTCCGGGTGGGGTATATCGAGATCTACCTGATACTATGCCTCAATACCAGTCATCACATATTCATGACGAAAAAGAAACGAAGAAAAGAAATGAGAATCGCCAGGGATCATTGCTTGATTTTATTGAGGATTTCACCAACCGTTTTCCGCAATACGTCGATGAGTATGAAACGCTTCTGACAGATAATCGTATCTGGAAACAAAGGTTGGTCGATATTGGTGTGGTTCCACCAGAGCGAGCTAAGGCTTTGGGTTTTACAGGGCCAATGCTGCGTGGTTCTGGAGTGGAATGGGATTTACGTAAGAAACAGCCGTATGAAGTTTATGATCAAATTGATTTTGATATACCTGTAGGGGTCAATGGCGATTGTTATGACCGCTATTTAGTGCGTATTGAAGAATTTCGGCAATCCAATCGTATCATCAGGCAGTGTGTTGAATGGCTGCGCAACAATCCTGGGCCAGTCATTGTTGATAATCATAAAGTAGCTCCGCCTTCGCGTGTAGCCATGAAGCAAAGCATGGAAGAGATGATTCATCACTTCAAGCTTTTTACTGAAGGTATCCACGTTCCACCGGGTGAAGCCTATGCAGCGGTTGAGCATCCCAAAGGGGAGTTTGGTATCTATATTATCTCCGATGGCGCCAACAAACCTTACCGTTTAAAAATTCGTGCACCAGGGTTTGCTCATTTAGCAGCCTTGGATGAAATGTCACGTGGTCACATGATTGCCGACTTGGTTGCAATTATTGGTACACAGGATATCGTTTTTGGTGAAATAGATAGATAAATAAAAGAAATGTTAAGTGCTGAATCCTTGGAAAAAATAAATCGAGAGATTGCAAAGTACCCTGCCGATCAGAAGCAATCGGCAGTCATGTCCGCACTCGCTATCGCACAAGACGAGAAAGGCTGGCTCGCTACCGAAACCATGGATTTCATTGCCAAATATTTGGGCATGCCGGCTATCGCGGTTTATGAAGTTGCGACATTTTATAATATGTACAATCTGAGGGAGGTGGGTAAGTATAAAATCACAGTTTGTACCAATCTCCCCTGTGCTTTATCGGGCGGAAATAATGCGGCAGATTATTTAAAGCAAAAGCTTGGAATTGGGTTTAACGAGACTACTGCTGATGGGCTATTCACCCTAAAGGAAGGTGAATGCATGGGGGCATGTGGAGACGCGCCTGTTTTGCTGGTTAATAACAAGCGAATGTGTAGCTTTATGTCCAATGATCAAATAGATCAATTGTTGGAGGAATTGCGCAAATGACTCAGTCTGTTCAGGTGATCCTGGCTGGCGTGGATCCTGCTAATCCTGATAACTGGAGGTTGAAAAGTTATCTCAAGCGAGATGGCTATACTGCTCTCAAGAAAATTATTGCTAACAAGATATCTCCTGAAGAGGTCATTGAGGAGGTTAAAAAATCCGCTTTGCGTGGTCGTGGGGGTGCGGGGTTTCCAACTGGTTTGAAATGGAGTTTCATGCCGCGTCAATACGAGGGGGATAAGTATCTGGTATGTAATTCAGATGAAGGCGAGCCGGGTACGTTTAAGGATCGCGATATCATGCGATACAATCCGCATATCTTAATAGAGGGTATGTTGATTGCAGCCTACGCCATGGGCGTCAAAGCTGGATACAACTATATTCATGGTGAAATCTGGGAAACCTATGAGCGCATGGAAGAAGCTGTCGAAGAAGCACGCTCGGCAGGTTTTCTTGGAAGCAATATTCTAGGTTCAGATTTTAGCTTCCAACTTTATAATCATCATGGTTATGGCGCATATATTTGCGGCGAAGAAACGGCATTACTCGAATCGATAGAAGGAAAAAAGGGACAACCTCGCTTCAAGCCTCCCTTTCCTGCAAACTATGGTCTTTATGGTAAACCAACAACGATTAACAATACTGAGACATTTGCGTCAGTACCCTGGATCATTCGCAATGGTGGAGAGAAGTATTTACAGCTCGGAAAGCCCAATAACGGTGGCACCAAGATTTTTTCAATATCAGGTCATGTGAATAAGCCAGGAAATTATGAAGTGCCATTAGGAATTCCATTTGCGGAGTTACTGGAAATGGCTGGTGGTATGCGTGGCGGCAGGAAGCTAAAGGGGTGTATTCCAGGCGGATCATCAATGCCAGTTCTGCCTGGTGATATCATGATGAAAACAGATATGGATTATGACTCAATCGCTAAGGCTGGATCGATGCTTGGTTCTGGGGCGGTAATTATCATGGACGACACAACATGTATGGTAAGAGCACTAGAGCGCCTCTCTTATTTTTATTATGAGGAATCATGTGGTCAATGCACACCGTGTCGAGAAGGTACGGGCTGGCTGTATCGTATCATCAATCGTATAGAGCACGGGAAAGGCCGGTCAGAAGATCTGGATCTGCTCGATAACCTAGCTGACAATATTCAAGGACGCACTATTTGTGCACTAGGTGATGCTGCGGCAATGCCTGTACGCGCAATGCTGCAGCATTTTCGAGATGAGTTTGTATATCACATTGAGCATAAGAAATGTATGGTGTGATGTGTGCCAAGTCGATGTAGTTCTTTTTTATATATGATTAATCCGAGAGTTTGTAATCGATGGTCAATATCGAAATCAATGGTAAGCAAGTAACTGTGCCCAAAGGTGGCACTGTGATGGACGGTGCAAGGCAGCTTGGGATCTATATTCCTCATTTTTGCTATCACAAAAAATTGTCGATCGCTGCGAATTGCCGTATGTGTCTGGTGCAAGTAGAGAAAGCACCTAAGCCTTTACCCGCTTGCGCAACACCCGCAACAGAAGGAATGAAAGTATTTACCCATTCTCAGCAAGCGGCAACGGCGCAAAAAGGCGTCATGGAGTTCTTGCTGATCAATCATCCATTGGACTGTCCTATTTGCGATCAAGGGGGTGAATGTCAATTACAAGATCTTGCCGTCGGCTATGGAGGCAGTGAATCGCGTTATCAGGAAGCAAAGCGGGTAGTTGTTAACAAAAATCTTGGGCCGCTTATTTCAACTGATATGACTCGTTGTATTCACTGTACACGCTGTGTACGTTTTGGTCAGGAAATTGCCGGAATTATGGAATTAGGCATGGCCGGCCGTGGCGAGCATTCTGAAATTTTATCATTTGTAGGTAAAACAGTCGATTCTGAATTATCAGGCAATGTAATCGATCTCTGTCCGGTGGGCGCTCTGGTCAGTAAGCCATTTCGTTATTCGGCACGTACTTGGGAGCTATCACGTAGAAAGTCGATCAGTCCTCATTGTGGTTTGGGTAGTAATTTAATCGTCCAGGTAAAACAAAATCGAGTGATGCGAGTTTTACCTCGTGAAAATGAAGAAATTAATGAATGCTGGTTATCGGATAAAGATCGTTTTTCCTACGAAGGATTAAATTCGGAAGATCGCTTGACGACTCCCATGATCAAGCGCGATGGCCAGTGGCATTCGTGTGATTGGCAGGAAGCGCTGATATTTACCGTAGATGGCCTAAAATCGGTGATGGAAAAACACGGTGTAAACAGTATCGGCGCTTTAGGATCGGCTCATAGCACCTTGGAGGAGCTCTTTCTGTTGCAGAAATTGATGCGAGCACTGGGAAGTGGAAATATCGATCATCGTTTGCGTCAATCAGATTTCCGGGCTGACGGCAACTTGCAGGGAGCGCCCTGGTTAGGAATGAGTATCGCCGATATTCTGCAGTTAAAATCAATTCTGATTATCGGTAGTACCTTGCGTAAGGATCATCCTCTTCTGGCTCATCGCTTCCGTCAAGCAGTGAAAAAAGGAGCACAGCTTAGCATTATTAATCCAATAGATGATGATCTGCTGATGAGAACTGCTCATCGTGCAATCGTAGCGCCTTCTGAAATGGTGAATATGCTAGCGCAAATTCTTAAAGTGATTGCTGGGACTAAACCTGTTGAAGGGATTTCTGCGCATATCAGGCAAGCAATAGCATCAGTAAGTACCACCGATGTGGCACGAGCAATTGCAGAAAGCATGCTCGCTAATAATCCTGCTGCGATTTTTATGGGGAATGTAGCTCAACATCACCCGCTCTACGCAGATATTCATGCATTCGCGCAGGCGATTGCAAAGTCAACCGGAGCAAACTTTGGGTTTCTGGGTGAAGCAGCCAACAGTGTAGGCGCTTATCTCGCAGGAGCAGTTCCAGGTCGAGGTGTATTAGGAACTGAGATTAAGCGCGATGAACGAAGATCTCAATACAATGCTGCGCAAATGTTTAGCGATGATTCAAATAGCGCTGTATCCTCTTGTCGCGCTTACGTGCTTATGAATCTGGAACCGGAACTGGATACACATAATCCGCAACAGGCGATGAAAGCAATTAATAATGCAGAATTTGTTGTTTCTTTAAGTACTTTTAAAGGCAATGCCACAAATTATGCTGATGTGGTTTTACCGATTGCTCCATTTACTGAGACTTCAGGAACTTTTGTGAGTGCAGAGGGGCGCGTGCAAAGTTTCAACGGTGTAGTTTCACCCTTGGGAGACACGCGTCCTGCGTGGAAAGTTTTACGTGTACTGGGTAATTTGTTGCAGTTGGATGGTTTTGATTATGAAACATCAGAGCAAATTCGTGCGCAAATCATTCCTGCTGAAGAAGCCATCACAAGATATCTCAATAATAATTTAAAAGAATATGAAGCCACTATATTCATACAAGAAGTAAGTGGTCTGCAACGTATTGGCGAAGTTCCCATATATCAGGCAGATCCCATTGTGCGACGTGCTGAATCATTGCAATTGACTCACGATGCGGCATCGCCAAAAGCATGGTTGCCTACTGCGCTGCTTAAACAGCTTAGCGTGAGGGAGGGTGAGGTAATTAGATTAAAGCAGGGCGGTGGCGAAGTACAGCTTGAAGTGGCTGGTGACGATGGGCTTCCCTTTAATTGTGTACGAGTAGCTTGCGCGCATCCACATACTTCTACCTTGGGCGCAATGTTTGGGGAAGTTTCAGTAGAAAAATTATAAAAATACGAATGGGATTTGTTGATGGATTATACACAACAACTGTTTGAGCAGATGTTTGGTGCGGAGTGGGGCGCGACGGTTTATATAGTGGCAAAGAATTTATTCTATATCTTTGCGATCGTTGTGCCATTGCTCTTAGCAGTTGCCTATCTTACATTTGCCGAGCGCAAAATCATCGCTTATATGCAGATTAGAGTAGGGCCTAACCGAGTAACTTTTTTCGGAATTCCATGGTTGCGTGGTTGGGGACAACCCATCGCAGATGCGGTAAAAGCGATCATGAAAGAGATCATCATTCCCACCGGTGCGAACAAGTTTTTGTTTTTACTTGCGCCTATTCTCACGATCGCGCCTGCTTTGGCAGCATGGGCGGTGGTACCTTTTTCACCAGAGTTAGTACTTGCGGATATCAATGCCGGTTTGCTCTATATTTTAGCCATGACCTCTTTAGGCGTTTATGGCGTGATTATAGCTGGATGGGCTTCCAATTCTAAATATGCGTTTTTAGGATCAATGCGATCAGCGGCGCAGGTTGTTTCATACGAACTGGCAATGGGTTTCGCGCTAGTTTGTGTATTAATGATGTCAGAAAGTCTGAATTTAGGCGATATTGTTAAGGGGCAGCAAGGCGATAGTCTACTGAATTGGTACCTGATTCCATTATTTCCAATGTTTCTAGTCTATTTCATCTCGGGCGTGGCTGAAACGAACCGTGCTCCATTCGATGTTGCTGAGGGTGAGTCGGAAATTGTGGCTGGGTTTCATGTTGATTATTCGGGAATGGCATTTACTGTCTTTTTCTTGGCAGAATATGCCAACATGATACTGGTTGCTACGCTTACCAGTATCATGTTCCTAGGTGGTTGGCTTCCTCCAGTGAATATTGCGCCATTTACCTTAATACCCGGAATAGTATGGTTGTTATTAAAAATAGCATTTATGTTATTTTTCTTCTTATGGTTCCGTGCTACTTTCCCGCGCTATCGTTATGATCAAATTATGCGTCTTGGCTGGAAGATATTTATTCCCATCACGCTGGTGTGGATTGTTTTATTGGGTGCTTTGATGCAACTGCCAGAATCAATCAAGGCACTGTTCCCACTTAATCTATGGTTTAACTAAAGGAGGAAGTGAAATGGAACGTATTAAGCATTTTTTTAAATCCTTTCTGCTGTTTGAATTACTAAAAGGAATGAAAGTCACTGGGCGCTATCTGTTTGCGCCTAAGATCACAGTTCATTATCCAGAAGAAAAAACGCCCCAATCGCCGCGATTTCGTGGATTGCACGCCTTACGGCGTTATCCTAATGGTGAAGAACGTTGCATTGCTTGTAAATTATGTGAAGCAGTTTGTCCTGCATTGGCGATTACCATCGAATCGGAACAGCGTGAAGATGGGACTCGGCGTACCACTCGTTATGATATTGACATGATTAAGTGTATATTTTGTGGTTTTTGTGAGGAAGCGTGTCCAGTGGATGCGATTGTTGAAACACGCGTACTCGAATACCATGGCGAGGTACGTGGTGATCTCACTTATACGAAAGAAATGCTCCTTGCTGTTGGAGATCGCTATGAGGAGCAGATTGCTAAAGACAGAGAAGCTGACGCGCCTTACCGATAAATATATTCATTAGACACTCATGAATTTTCAGGATTTTATTTTTTATTTTTTTTCTGGAGTATTGGTGCTGTCTGCACTGGGAGTTATAACGCTTCGTAATCCAGTTTATGCTGCATTGCTGCTGGTACTCGCCTTTTTTACTTCTGCCGGAATATGGTTGCTTTTGGAAGCTGAATTTCTTGCGATTACATTGGTTCTGGTTTACGTAGGTGCAGTAATGGTTTTATTCCTTTTTGTGGTTATGATGCTGGATATTAATCTTGAGCGATTACGTGAAGGTTTCTGGAAATGGTTTCCATTTGGTGCGTTACTTGCGCTAGTTTTGGCAATAGAAATCGGTATGGTTTTGATGGGAAGGCAATTCAATTTAGATAATATGCCTATTCCTCAACCGCATGAGGCTGGTTATAGTAATACCAAAGAACTGGGGCGCTTGATATATACTGAGTATGTATACGCATTTGAATTGGCAGCAGTTATTTTATTGGTGGCGATGGTAGCTGCCATTGCGCTTACTTTACGTTATCGTACCGACAAAAAATCTCCTAACCCTTCAAAGCAGATTGCAGTTAAACGAGATGATCGAATACGAATGATTTCTATGTCTTCTGAAAATGAAGAATGAAAGCTATTACACAGATATAGAAGATATAGTTATTTTTCATATACGTTCAGTTTAAAAGGTGATTAATTGATATCGTTATCCCATTATCTCGTGCTCGGTGCAATTTTATTTGCGATAGGCGTAGTTGGCATTTTTCTCAATCGGAAAAATGTGATTATTTTATTGATGTCTATTGAATTAATGCTGTTAGCAGTCAATATAAACTTTGTTGCTTTTTCTCATTTTCTCCAAGATGTGGCGGGACAGATTTTTGTTTTCTTTATCCTTACCGTGGCGGCGGCAGAAGCAGCTATTGGGCTTGCAATATTGGTCGTGCTCTTTCGTAATTTGCGTACCATTAATGTGGACGATCTGGATGAGTTAAAAGGGTAAGAAAACTAATACTTGCCTGTTGATGGAATACAAAACTGTTTAATAACTGACAATTAATATTTTATAACATAGATGGAAAAACTTTATTTATTGGTTCCGCTGGCACCACTGCTGGGTGCGATAATTGCGGGACTATTCGGTCGTTTTATAGGGACAACCTGGAGTCATCGAACAACGATCTTATTGGTTTTCATATCTCTAATCACTTCTTTGGTTATTTTTGTCGATGTTTTCCAGGGAAATATCTATAACGGTACTGTATATACCTGGATGGCTCTGGGGGAAACTCACTTCGAGGTTGGTTTCTTGATCGATCCACTTTCAGCGACCATGATGGTGGTGGTGAATTTAGTATCGTTAATGGTTCATATTTACACTATCGGCTATATGCATGGCGATCCTGGTTATCAGCGATTTTTTAGCTATATTTCGCTGTTTACTTTTTCCATGTTGATGCTGGTCATGTCCAATAATTTCTTACAGCTATTCTTCGGCTGGGAAGCAGTAGGGCTTGTTTCCTACTTACTTATTGGTTTTTGGTATACCCGACCAACAGCAATTTATGCCAACATGAAAGCTTTTTTAGTCAACCGAGTGGGTGATTTCGGGTTTTTATTGGGCATTGGACTAGTTCTTGCGTATTTTGGGACGCTCGATTATGAAATCGTTTTTGCCCATGCGGATTATATGGCTTCGCACACTATTGAGATCATACCGGGACAATCCTGGATGTTGTTGACAGTCATATGTCTTTTATTATTCGTTGGCGCTATGGGAAAATCTGCTCAGTTTCCTTTACATGTGTGGTTGCCTGATTCAATGGAAGGCCCTACACCGATATCTGCTTTAATCCATGCCGCCACAATGGTAACTGCCGGTATCTTTATGGTTGCTCGTATGTCGCCTTTGTTTGAATTATCTGAAACGGTACTTTCAACGATCTTGGTAATAGGGGGTATTACTACCTTATTTATGGCGTTGGTTGCCGTGGTGCAAAATGACATTAAACGAGTTGTTGCTTTTTCCACATTATCACAGCTTGGCTATATGACTGTAGCATTAGGTGCATCGGCTTATTCTATCGCTATTTTCCACCTCATGACGCATGCTTTTTTTAAGGCAGTATTATTTCTTGGAGCTGGCTCAGTGATCATAGCCATGCATCATGAGCAAGATATGCGTAAAATGGGTGGATTAAAAAAATACATGCCGATTACATATTGGACGATGTTTATTGCTGCGTTGGCAAGCGCGGGCGTACCTGGTTTTTCAGGTTTTTTCTCTAAAGATGCGATTATTGAAGCAGCCAAATTTACTGATATTCCAGGCAGTGGATTCGCTTATTTTTGTGTATTAGCCACAGTGTTTGTTACCGCGCTGTATACATTCCGATTAATGTTCATGACGTTTCATGGTGAGGCACGGATGGATGATCATACGCGAGACCACTTACATGAATCGCCATGGGTTGTGACGGTGCCACTCATCATACTTGCAGTCCCTACAATTGCTGCTGGCTGGATGATCGGAACGATGGTGTTTGGTGATTATTTTGGTGGAGCTATTCAGATACATCCGGAACATGGAGCAATTGCAAACTTAGAAGCGGAATTTACAGGTGTCGTAGGCATGATGTTGCATGCGTTCTCAACAGTGCCTTTCTGGCTTTCGTTAGGTGGAATCTTCACTGCTTGGTATTTATATTTATATAAAACTGAATTACCTGGGAAAATCAAGAAATTATCAGGCCCTATCTACATCCTGCTTGACCGCAAATATTATATTGATGAGTTTTATTCATGGGCATTTGCAGGGGGTACTAGGATGTTAGGTACTGCCTTGTGGAAAATTGGTGATGTCAAAATCATTGATGGTATTTTTGTCAATGGCACTGCTAGCGCTGTTGCCTGGATAGCGGCAGTAGCGCGGAAATTTCAATCTGGTTACATTTATCATTATGCCTTTACCATGATTGTAGGTATTTTTATTTTAATGAGCTTGTGGCTTTTCTATTTCTGAGAAGAATTGATTGAGAAAAGAATATAAAGTACCAGATGGTAGGCCTTCATGGTGCTCTAAAAAAACAAAAACGCATTTACATGTAAACGAATTGGAATAATCATGTTGTTTGGATTCCCGCTATTAAGTTTAGTTATCTGGTTGCCTATTTTCTTTGGTTTAATCGTTCTGGCAATTGGCAATGATCGTAATTCATTATTGCCACGCTGGCTCTCACTGATTGGATCAATAATCGGATTGATGGTGGCTCTTCCACTTTATGCACGCTTTGATCCTACTTTAAGTACGATGCAATTCGTCGAGCAATATATTTGGTTTGAACGATTGAATGTTCACTATCATGTAGGTATTGATGGTATATCCATGCCATTGATTCTACTGAATTGTTTTGTTACACCATTAATCGTAATAGCCGGATGGGAAGTCATACGTGAACGCGTCTCCCAGTACTTAGGCGCATTCCTGATCATGTCAGGTATTGTTAATGGTGTATTCGCTTCATTGGATGCTGTACTTTTCTATACTTTCTGGGAAGCTTCACTGATTCCCATGTTCATCATCATCGGTGTCTGGGGTGGTCCAAATAGAGTGTATGCTGCAATCAAATTCTTTTTATACACACTACTTGGCTCACTTTTGATGTTGATTGCCCTGATTTACCTATATCACGTCTCCGATGGCAGTTTCTCAATACTAGAGTATCATCAACTGCCACTTCCGATGACGCCACAAATACTCATATTTGTTGCCTTCTTGCTAGCATTTGCGGTTAAGGTGCCGATGTGGCCAGTACATACTTGGTTGCCGGACGCGCACGTTGAAGCGCCTACGGGTGGTTCAGTCGTCTTGGCTGCGATATTGTTGAAACTAGGTGGTTATGGTTTCTTGAGATTTTCTTTACCGATTGCGCCTGATGCGAGCCTGTATCTTGCCGATTTGATGATTCTGCTGTCTTTGATTGCGGTTGTATATATTGGTTTGGTGGCTTTGGTGCAACAAGATATGAAAAAGCTTATAGCTTATTCATCGGTATCTCATATGGGATTTGTAACACTTGGTTTTTTTCTGATAAATTCCCTCGGAATAGAAGGTGCCATGGTACAGATGATTTCACATGGATTTATTTCCGGCGCGATGTTTTTATGCGTGGGCGTGCTGTACGATAGATTGCATTCACGCCAGATTGCTGATTATGGTGGTGTAGTTAATAAAATGCCTGTTTTTGCTGCCTTGTTCATGCTGTTTGCCATGGCTAATGCTGGTTTGCCAGGCACTAGTGGCTTCGTAGGAGAGTTCATGGTTATTATGGGCACTATTGAAGTTAACTTCTGGTATGCATTTTTTGCTGCAATGACACTTATTTTGGGAGCATCTTATACACTATGGATGTATAAGCGTGTCATATTTGGTGCTGTAGCAAATTCCAATGTAGAAGGATTAGAAGATATTTCCAAACGTGAATTTATGTTGTTGGCAATTCTCGCATTTGCGGTGTTATGGCTGGGGGTTTATCCGTTTCCCTTGACTGAGATAATGCATGCTACCGTTGATAATTTGCTGCTACATATGACACATAGCAAGCTATAACAAACTTTTTAATAATATATTAGATTAACTCCCCAGAAACTGAGGACAATTAATGGATTTTCTGCAGCCTGATTTTACTCCTGCGTACCCAGAGATGTTTTTACTGGTAATGGTCTGTGTAGTTATGCTTGTTGATTTGATTGTGGGAGAGAAGAGACGTTATTTTGCCTTTTTTCTGGCACAATCCGCGTTGATCGGTTGTGCAGTACTCACATTTACTACTTTCTCGCCAGATATTAGACATACCTTCTCGGGTATGTTTGTTGATGATGCGATGTCGGATATACTCAAATTGATGGTTTATGCAACTGTAGCTGCCGTGCTGATCTATTCACGTACTTATATCGGTGTACGAGGCATGTTCAAAGGTGAATTTTTTAGCCTTGCCTTATTTGCAACACTCGGCATGATGGTCATGATTTCAGCCAGTCATTTTATGACTCTCTATTTGGGATTAGAGCTGCTATCACTTTCTCTTTACGCAATGGTGGCTTTGCAGCGGGAATCAACGGTCGCTACCGAAGCTGCTATGAAATTCTTTGTGTTGGGTGCGCTGGCTTCTGGTTTTCTGCTTTATGGCATGTCCATGGTTTATGGCGCTACAGGAACCTTGCATACTGCACAGCTATCCGAGATTATTCAATCAGGCATGATTGATCATGCAGTATTGGTAGTAGGCTTAGTATTTATCGTCGCAGGAATCAGCTTTAAGCTAAGTGCAGCTCCTTTTCATATGTGGGCGCCAGATGTTTATCAGGGTGCGCCTACCGCGGTGACACTTTTTGTGGGTTCTGCTCCAAAATTGGCAGCATTTGGATTCGTTATGCGATTGTTGGTAGATGGACTGGGTGAGATGGTAGCTGATTGGCAGGGCATGCTAGTCATCCTATCAGTAGCGTCTATGGCTATTGGTAATGTAGTGGCTATCGTGCAATCCAATATTAAACGTATGTTGGCCTATTCAACCATATCGCATATGGGCTTTGTGTTGCTCGGCTTTATTGCAGCTGGAGAAGATGGTTATAGCTCATCGCTATTTTATATTGCCGCTTATGTGTTAATGACACTAGGCGCTTTTGGCATCATCATGATACTTGCACGAGAAGGCTTTGAGTCTGAGAATATTAGTGATTTCAAAGGATTGAATCAACGTAATCCTTGGCTTGCGCTGATCATGATGTTCTTGATGCTTTCCATGGCAGGTATTCCGCCGATGATTGGCTTTTATGCGAAATTATCCGTACTGCAAGCTGTATTAAGTGCCGGCTATATATGGTTGACTGTCGTGGCTGTAATGCTTTCGTTAATTGGCGCATTTTATTATTTACGTATCATTAAGTTTATGTATTTCGATGCTCCTGAAAGCGATATGCCCATTTTGCCTGGAATGGATATCAAAGTCCTGATCAGCATTAATGGCTTGGCAGTGATCATGTTGGGTATTTTTCCTCAAACGCTCATGGGGCTCAGCCTTTACGCCATACGGCAGTCGATGTAGATTGTTGCTGAAACTCTGGCATGATTTGAAGTAGCAACGGTACTCCAAGGTTAACCTCTTCAATTTCAATTTCTCGTTTCCTGAGATGAAAGGTTAACTAAAACTAGTAGATTGAGTGAGAAGATGAGAAAGGAAAGTACTTCGCCACAAATGCGGCAAAGTACTTTAATTGCTAAAATTCTATTTGCTAGAGATTTCTTTCTTTTTACGGTATGGAATAGCTGATTCGATAAATGGCTCCAGCTTGATCGTCAGAAACTAATAGTGCACCATCGGGCATCACGAGCACATCCACAGGTCTACCCCAGGCGTTACCATTTTCTAACCAGCCATCCGCAAATACTTCTTTTTTAATTACCTTATTATTTTCAATGTGTACACGTTTCAGCTGATAACCACTATGTGTTCGCTGATTCGATGAACCATGTTCAGCAATGATTATTTGGTTTTTGTATTCCAATGGAAACATGTTACCCGTATAAAATCGCATTCCCAACGGAGTGGCGTGTGCATCTAATTCAATGACGGGTGGGACTGATCGATCACAACCGCGCTTTGCTCCAAATTTAGGATCAAGGATACTGCTGGCATGACAATAGGGAAAACCAAAATGCATGCCCTTATGGGGCGCATGATTAAGCTCATCGGGTGGCATATTATCGCTCATCCAATCCCGGCCTATATCCGTAAACCACAACTCTTTTGTTTCAGGATGCCAGTCGAATCCAACGGAATTGCGTACGCCCTGAGCATAGATTTCATAATTCGTTCCATCAGGTTTGATACGAGAAATGAGTGCATAATGTGATTGGTCCGCTTCACAAGCATCACAAGGAGCGCCTACGGAAACGTAGAGTAAATCATCAGGACCAAAGGCAATAAAACGCCATCCATGAAAGGTTTCCCTAGGGTAACTATCGATCACAACTTGAGGTTGAGGTGGTTGATCAAGATTTTCTTCGATATGGCCATAATGAAGAATACGGTTTACTGCTGAAACATACAAAGAGCCGTGATGGAATGCTACACCCGAAGGCAGTTTAAGCTTGCTGGCAATGACTCTAACGCGTCGTTTTCCATTATGATCCGTGATAGCATAAACATTGCCAGCAGAATTGGAGCCAGCGAATACGGTTCCTTTATCACCCAATGTTAAAGTGCGTACGTCAGGTACTCTCGCCCATAAGCTGATGGAAAAACCAGGCGGTAATTTGATTTTTTCAAGGGGTAAATTCTCGTCTTGTGCAGCGGCTTGTGTTCCATTACAAAAAACAAGAAGAAATAGAGTGAAGAATAACAATAATTTCATAACTTAAGTTATTACGATAGTTTTTATCTATAAGTGGTTTATATAGATCATGGAAAAAATTTAAGGAATTATCAATGACTATGCACTTTTATATGAGTGACTTGAAATTTATTAATTCATCCCCACAATGTTACCGCATTTTTTAAGGAGAAAACTATGCAGGCTGCAATAAACAAAGAACATATGAGTTTTCAAGCTGAAGCTAAACAGCTTCTAAAGCTAATGATCCATTCCTTATACAGCAATAAGGAAATATTTCTACGTGAGTTGATTTCTAATGCCTCAGATGCTGCTGACAAGCTACGCTTCGAAGGGCTAACAGATGCTGCTTTGTATGAAAACGATACAGAATTGAAAATTCGTATTAGCTATGACAAGGAGGCGCGCACGATTACTATTTCTGATAATGGTATTGGCATGTCTAGGCAGGAAGTCATCGATAATATTGGTACGATTGCCAAATCGGGAACCCGTGAATTTTTTAATTCATTAACTGGCGATCAAGCCAAAGATGCACATTTGATCGGGCAGTTTGGAGTGGGTTTCTATTCTGCGTTCATCGTAGCAGATAAAGTGACACTGATTACACGGCGTGCTGGCTTGACATCTGAGCATGGAGTTTGCTGGGAATCGACTGGTGAGGGAGATTACACGCTGGAAACAGTAGAGAAAAAAGATCGTGGTACTCAAATTATTCTGCATTTACGAGAAAATGAAGATGAGTTGTCGAGCGGTTTTCGATTGAAATCGATCATTCGCCGATATTCTGACCATATCACTTTACCGATTGTGATGAAAAAGGAGGAATGGTCGCAAGAAAGCAATGAATATAAGATTACCGATGAAGATGAAACCATCAATCAGGCAAGTGCGTTATGGGCGCGTTCTAAAAGTGAAATTACGCAAGAACAGTATGAAGAATTTTATAAACATGTAGCCCACGATTTTGAGCCACCGCTGGCCTATGTTCATTCAAAGGTAGAAGGAAAGCAGGAATACACGCAGTTACTTTACATTCCCTCGCGTGCGCCATTTGATTTATATGATCGCGAACGCCGTCATGGCATCAAATTGTATGTTAAGCGCGTTTTCATCATGGATGATGCGGAAAAATTACTCCCCAATTATCTGCGTTTTGTTCGTGGGGTCATCGATTCGAATGATTTGCCGCTGAATGTTTCGCGTGAAATCCTGCAGGAATCAAAGGATATTGACAATATCCGGGCGGGATCAGTGAAAAAAATCCTAGGGTTGATCGAGGATCTGGCCAGCAGCGATAAAGAAGAAGATCGTGAGAAATTCAAGACATTCTGGAAGGAATTCGGACAGGTATTGAAGGAAGGGGTTGGCGAAGATTATACCAATCGTGAGCGTATCGCCAAGCTGCTTCATTTCGTTTCGACGCATAGTGAAACTGACGAGCAAACAGTATCCTTTGATGATTATATCGCTCGTATGAAAGAAGGGCAGGAAAAAATTTATTATGTAACTGCCGATAGCCTGAAAGCAGCGAGAAGCAGTCCCCATCTGGAGATATTCCGCAAAAAAGGGATTGAGGTCCTGCTGCTGTCTGAACGAGTGGATGAATGGCTAGTAACCAATTTGTCAGAATTTGCAGGTAAGGCACTTCAATCGGTTGCAAAAGGTAGCCTCGATCTCGGCAAACTAGAAGACGAAGCAGAAAAAAAAGAACAAGATAAAGAAGTAGATGAGTACAAGGAGCTCATCACGAAAATGAAAGAGGTGTTGGGTGAACGCATCAAGGATGTACGGATTACCTTCCGTTTGACCGAATCTCCTGCATGTTTAGTGGTGGATACTTATGACATGAGCGGTAATCTGGAACGGTTGCTTAAATCTGCGGGGCAGAAGGTGCCCAATACCAAACCCATTTTAGAAATCAATCCATACCATCCGATGGTACAGCGCCTAAAATACGAAGAAGCAAAATTCTCAGATTGGAGCAATATTCTCTTTGATCAGGCATTGCTTGCTGAGGGTGGGCAACTCGAGGATCCAGCAGCTTTTGTCAAAAGACTGAATGATTTGCTCTTGCAGAACATACTGAATGGAAAATAACGAAAGAGATACAGAACGGATGGTCGGAGGACATGATTCTGTTGTTAGTCCTCCACTGGCTATCAGAGGTTTGGGCGTGTGAATTGAAGTGGAGGAACGAATGAGTAGTAAGTCAAAGGTAAGCTCGGAATCCAGGTTAACCAAGGATTACCAGGCAAGATTGGTCACTCCTTTTGCTGTATTGGGTATACGTACGGAAGAAGATTGGCTAACCGATATCGATTATCTGCCGTTGGATATTCCTCCACTTGCGCCGACCAACCTACTCGCAGAAGAGGTTTGCCGGCAATTGCTAGCCTATCTGGATGACCCCGCGTTTGTTTTTGATCTATTGCTTCATATCGGTGGTACATCGCATCAACAGCGGGTATGGCAAGCTATTCAGCAAATTCCTAGCGGATCGACGCGCAGCTATGCGGATATTGCTCACCAACTCCATTCAGCACCACGCGCAGTGGGTCAGGCGTGCGGTGCCAACCGACTTCCCATTATCGTTCCTTGTCATCGTGTCATCGCCAAGAACGGTGGCCTAGGGGGGTTCATGCATGCGAGCGATGGCATGCCGCTCAATATCAAACGCTGGCTGCTCAAGCATGAATGTACATGAATCCATCCGATATCAATGCGAAATTATTGGATGAGTTCACCGATACGCTGTGGCTTGAAGACGGATTATCTCGTAACACGCTGGCAAGTTATCGCAATGACTTGTGGCAACTGGGTGAATGGTTAGCTAAGCAAAGCCAAGGTGCAAGATCGCTAATAGAAGCAACCCATGCTGATTTGTTGGCATTCCTTGCCAACAGGGTTTCTTCCTTGGCCAAGGCCAGCACGACGAGTCGCGAATTATCAAGTATGAAACGGTTTTATCGTTTCTTGTTGCGCCAGGGGAAAATTCGGCTTGATCCCAGCCTCAATATCAATAGCCCCAAACTGCCACGTTATCTGCCCGAGAGCTTAACTGAAACAGAAGTCGAGGCATTGCTCAGTGCGCCAGATATTGTCCAACCATTGGGCTTGCGAGACCGCGCAATGCTGGAGATGCTTTATGCAACGGGACTGCGAGTATCAGAGCTCGTCAGCCTCAAGGTCACTCAAATCAGCTCGGATATGGGCGTAGTGCGTGTGATGGGTAAAGGAAGTAAAGAACGCCTGGTCCCTCTCGGAGAAGAAGCGCTTTATTGGATCAATGATTATGTCAAGAAGGCTCGTCCTGCTCTACTGGGTAACAAAGCGACAGATAAATTATTCGTGACCGCCCGCAGCGATTCCATGACACGCCAGACGTTCTGGTATCTCATCAAACGCCATGCACAACAGGCCGGTATCATCAGATCGTTATCACCCCATACCTTGCGCCATGCCTTTGCAACCCATCTTCTCAATCACGGTGCCGATCTGCGAGTCGTGCAGCTCTTGCTGGGGCATGCAGATATTTCTACTACGCAGATTTATACCCACGTCGCACGGGAAAGGCTAAAGCAACTGCACGCTAAACATCATCCTCGAGGCTAGTCAGTTTAGAGGGCGCACAACCAACGATAACGTATTGTATCAGCAACTTGTGTAATATCATGCAAAGTCACTGTTTTGTAGCGATTACACCCCGCGGCTCTCGAATTAACTTCTTTTGGCTATCAACAGAAAAACGGCAGTTCCAGCCAGCAGTAAAAAAGAAATCAGCGACCAATCTGGAATGGTGAGCGATAGAAACTGCCAGCTGACATCTGCACAGTCGCCATTGGCTTCGAACATACCGGGCCACCACTCGGCGATAGGTAATGCATTCAGAAAAGCTTCTTCAGGGCTGATACCACATTCAAAGGATTCGGGATAACGTATCAGCCAAGCATGCCGTCCAGCGACAGTGGCACCAAGCAATGCAAAAATGAGCATCAGACTGCTATATACGCTATGCCCGGTTTTTTGGGGATTGTGCAGGAAAGCAAATAGTGCAGTCAATCCCAGAAACCAATAAGCGATTCGCTGCGCTACACACAGTGGGCATGGCAATAGCCCTTCTACCCCTTGCAGATACAGCGCATAGCCAATCAAACCGGCGCAGCCAAGAAAAATCAACAAAAAGATCGCTCGCATACTTCTCTCTTTTACTTGTGTTCTCAATAAATTAGGTAAGTACAGTTAATAAGCAGAGGTAGGAGATTACTTTTCTAAGATATAACCGTACCTGATTGTATGGCATCATCTGCTTTTTTCCGATCCTTCCGCATGCTGCCTGCAACCATTTTATATTCGAGCAAGCGGCATTCCAATGCACCATTAAATAAGGGAATACGACGTGATACAGTGAGTCGTATGGATTTGGGTAACATTGGGTCGGCTGTAAAAATATAAGCATTCCAGCCACTAAATTTCTTTTTTAGCACATCGCCTAGTTTGGGATAAAGCTGTGCAAGCGTTTTTTGCTCACCAATACGTACGCCATAAGGCGGGTTAGTCACGATGATGCCGCTTGCAGTTGGGGCAGTGATTTCCAATACATTGGCTTGCTTCAGACTAACGACATCGATTAATCCTGCAGCAGCCAGATTGTTGCGGGCGTGGGCGAGGGCATAGCCGTATAAATCGCTACCGAAAATGGGTTGGGGTGTGAGCGGTGATTGTTGAGCCTGAGCTGCTTCTTGCTTGAGGTGCTCCCATAATGCAGCATCCAATAGTTTGAAATTTTCAAATGCAAAATGCCGACCCGATCCTGGTGCGATACGACAGGCCATTTGGGCTGCTTCCATTAAAAATGTACCACCGCCACACATCGGGTCAAGCAGTGGAATGCCGGGTTGCCAGCCAGCAAGATGTAAAATGCCTGCCGCCAGATTCTCACGTAAGGGCGCTTCCCCGGCGTTCTTTCTTAAACCGCGTTTAAACAGCGCATCACCCGAGGTATCCAGATAGAGGGTAAATGTTTGCGCATCAAGAAAACCATGAATACGGATTGCGGGGTTGACGGTATCAACATTCGGGCGTTGACCGCAAGCGTTACGGAATTTGTCACAAATGGCATCCTTGATTCTGAGCGTGGCGAAATCCAGGCTACGCAGCGGGCATTTTATCGCAGCCAAATTGACCCGAATAGACAATTCCGGTCCAAACCATTTATGCCACGGGAGCCCATGGGTGATGTTATAAATATCAGTTTCATTATGGTAGTGTTGACTGGCAACTTGCCATAGGATACGGCTTGCGATACGGCTTTCCAGATTGGCGCGATAACCGATGCGCCAATCCCCTTGGAACGCAACCCCGCCTTGCGACGTTTGAATGGCTGTTGCGTTGAGTTGTGCGAGCTCAGTGGCGAGAACAGATTCAAGTCCTCGTGGGCAAGGCGCAAAGAAATGCTGAGACTTCATGTAATAAACCGATTAGATTGTATCGTGTTTTCTTATTTCCCTGTCCATGCCGCATAGGCGAACAGTAGCCAGGCGCTCATGTAGGATAGACCACCCAGCGGCGCGATCATACCGAGCCCACGTATTCCAGTGAGGCTTACAATGTAGAGTGTGCCTGAAAATAACACTATTCCTGCAAACATGACCCAACCTGACAGCTTCAACAGCCGCGAGTGCGGGAAATTGAGCAATACCAATCCGATCAGGATCAGCCCCAGTGCATGATAAAAGTGATATTGCACGCCCGTTTGGAAGGTGGCGAGCATGTCAGTGGCTAGTTTGTGTTTCAAACCATGGGCACCCACAGCCCCGAGGAGGACGCATAAAAATGCATTGATTGTACCGAGCGTGAAAAAGATTCTGGGCATTATCGATTAAATTCCTTTTAAATTGCGAATAAATGAGAGTAAGGTGATTTTTGTGGTAAAGCAAGACTGCCACAGTCTGCATCACTGTTGCAAAAATGTCTATAAAGACCTATTTTCCTGTGTCAGTCACTTTAGCTTGAGCCCAGCCTTGAGCAAAAGTAACTCGAATATCATCACCTGAGTGAATCCGTTCCGAGTCGCGCAGGATTTGCCCATCAGCTGTATAAGTGATGCTATAGCCCCGCGCTAGCACCGATTGCGGATTGAGATGCGTAAGATGTGCCTGTTGATGCTGAAGATTATTTTTCAGAATTTCGAGACGCTGCGCGGCAGTGCGACGTAATCGGAGCGCCATGTCATATTGCTGTTTGAGCAGGAAAGGAATATGGGGCGTGCTGGCGTGTAGGCGTCGATTAAATTCACTTAACTGCCAGCGGCATGCTTCTGTACGCCTTAGCCCGGCATTGGAAAGCCTTTCTCGCAAGTGTTGGAGGTGTTTCAGTTGATTAAGGACACGTTCGCCAGGATGTAGCAGGCGGTGCGCATGTAAATCGATCATTTGCATGCGCCGTTCAATGCCACGTTGCATTCCATGCTGCATGCGAAGGCTTAAATGGCGCAGGTGATTGGAGATTTCTTGAGCATTGGGAGAGACAATTTGTGCGGCGCCTGTAGGGGTGGGTGCGCGAATATCAGCGACAAAATCGGCAATAGTGAAGTCGGTTTCATGCCCAATACCTGTTACGATAGGAATTGAGCAAGCATAGATGGCTTGCGCGACCATTTCCTCGTTGAATGCCCATAGGTCTTCAATTGATCCGCCACCACGGCAAAGTATCAACACATCACATTCCGCTCGTTTCACGGCTAACTGGATCGCAGTAGCTATTTTGGCTGCGGCACCCTCTCCTTGCACGGGCGCAGGATAAATAATCACCGGTAATGAAGGCATGCGGCGGTGCAAGGTGGTTAACACATCACGTAGTGCAGCAGTATTGAGAGAGGTAATGATACCGACTTGCCTGGGGAAACCAGGAAGTGCCTTTTTGTGAGCTGGATCAAATAATCCAGCTTGCTCCAGTTTGGCCTTAAGACGTTCAAATGCTTCATAGAGTAGTCCTAGTCCGGCACGACGAATGTTCTCAACGGTCAGCTGGAATTCACCGCGCGCTTCATAAAGTGTTGCCAAAGCGTGAACCTCTACTTGCATGCCATCTTTGGGTTGCCAGCTCAGATACTGATTTTTGTGATGGAACATGACACAGCGTACTTGGGCGTTTGTATCCTTAAGAGAAAAGTACCAGTGACCAGAAGGGTATTGCTTAAGATTGGAAATTTCACCACATATCCATAGTAGCGGCAGGGTATGCTCTAGTATCTCCCTCGCACAGCGGTTTAATTCGGTGACGCTTAATACTGACTGAAAGCTAATAGGCTGAAAGGAAAAATTCATGCAACGATTCTACAATAATCCACATTTTTTCTGATCATTCTTTAGCATACTAAAAATCTCCATGAAAACAGTGTCATAATATAACATATTGTTATTAAATATTTTTTATTAAGACCAAGAATTAGGCAGGTTAGAAAATAATGTTTTAATAAGGCTACTTATTCGCTATATCCATAGTTTATTCACAAACTTATCCACAGAAATTGTGAACAAGAAAAGCTGCTGCACTTTCTTGCCGAAAATACATTGACACGCTACATTACAGCCTGATTTGCATCTATATTTTGACAATATTGAGCAATCGAACTGATCGTTTAATATCCTCGTGTTTTTCGCAAGCTATCGGATCTATTGAACAAAGTATTCTGCAATTGCAGAATAGATTAAATGCCACTATCTATCTGGGAGAATAACGCGTGTTTTCAATCATTCAAGCCGCCGGTTGGCCGATATGGCCAATCATTTTTGCTTCCATCGTCGCCGTTGCCATTATCGGTGAGCGCTTATGGAGTCTTCGACAGAGTAAGGTTGCTCCACGGGATTTGCTGCCAAGAGTGTTACAGGAATATCGTAGAACGGGAATAAGCGCTGAAATGCTGTCGCGCCTGCAGAACAACTCACCGTTGGGGCGTATTTTGGTAGCGGGGCTCAGGAATGTTGGCAGCTCACGTGAAATTATGAAAGAGTCCATTGAAGAAGTGGGCCGTGGAGTGGCACATGAGCTTGATCGTTATCTTACGACATTGGGAACGATTGCTTCCTTGAGTCCATTAATGGGGTTATTCGGAACGCTCATTGGTATGATCGAAATTTTTGGTTCCAATGCGCCCACAGGGAGTAATCCGGCACAACTTGCCCATGGTATATCTATAGCGTTGTATAATGCTGCGTTTGGCATACTTGTGGCGATACCGAGCATAATCTTTTACCGGCATTTTCGTGCCAAAGTAGATGCTCTAGTTATGGAAATGGAATTGCAAGCTTTAAAATTGGTTGAGATCGTCCACGGTGAGCGACAAATTTAAACAAGGCAAGACATGATATAGGCTAAATTCAGTCGTTGTGATTACAGCCAAAGCGGAAATTTGGCCAAGCTTTCTTTACTGCTTCTGTTTTGTCATGAAAGTTGCACTATTTTGTCTAGTATCTGATTTAAAGGAGTTGTTTTGTCAAATCGTGGTTGTTCCCTTGTTACTGGGGGAGGAGGCTTTATTGGGACGCATCTAGTGAGGCAATTGCTGGAACAAGGCGAAGCAGTGAAAGTATTAGAGCTTGCAGATGTATCTCTACCAAGTGATGTGGAAGTGATACAAGGCTCTGTGAACGATGCCGATAGGGTACGCCGTGCCCTAAAAGGTGTGCAGCGCCTCTATCACCTGGCAGCAAATCCGAATTTATGGGCGCAAGACAAGCGTTTGTTCAAGCAGGTGAATTACGAAGGGACGTGTACTGTATTGTCAGAAGCGGCGCGAGCAGATCTGGAAGTGGTGGTATATACTTCTACCGAGTCGATTCTGACTGGCAGGCGCCAAGGAGATCGCCCTATTGATTCATCGGTCATGCGAGAACTGAATGAAATGCCTGGCCCTTATTGCCGTTCAAAATTTCTTGCGGAGCAAGCAGCTTTCAAGGCTGCAAAGGGTGGATTGCCGGTAGTGATCGTTTCTCCGACATTACCGATAGGCCCTGGAGATCGTAGGATTACTCCCCCCACACGCATGATTCTAGATTTTCTAAACTGTAAAATACCAGCCTATCTCGATTGTAAATTTAATATGGTGGATGTACGGGATGTCGCCAGAGGGCATATTCTGGCAGCTCAGCATGGACGTCCAGGAGAGCGTTATATTCTGGGCAATGAGAATCTGACTTTGGGCAATTTGCTGCTAATGATTGAGGAGATCACTGGCTTAGCCATGCCAAAATTCCGCATTCCTCACTGGCTAGCCTTAATTGTGGGAGTGCTTTCTGAATTGACCGCTGACTATATCACTCGTAAACCTCCCCAGGCGCCATTGACAGGTGTCAGACTCGCAGCACGTTCCATGGTTTTTGAGAGCGATAAAGCCGTGCAAGAATTGGGTTTCAAGCAAACCCCAATACGCCAGGCGCTGGTCGACCAAATTGAATGGCTGGTTAAAGAAGGGTACGTGACGCGTTCCTTACCGCAACAACTAAAATAGTTGATAATCCATGCTTATCGAATTCTGTTTCGTTTTTTCTGCAAGGTATTTAAATGGCTGCTATCCAGGTCATATACTTTAGTAAGATAAAAATCTATTTCTGGATATGAGACAAAGTCATTTTGCAGTTATATTGCTATATTTCCTGATTATTCTCTGTACAGGCTGCGCTTCTACGCCAAAGAACGAGTACGGTATGGATGCGGGTGATCCTTATGAATCCACTAATCGTAAATCCTATTGGTTTACAGATGTGATTGACCGGAATATTTTAGAGCCTGTGGCAGATGTTTATCTCGAGCATGTTCCTCATGCCATACAACGTCCTATTGGGAATTTTTATCGAAACCTTGCTTATCCTAATGTGGCATTGAATGCTTTTCTACAGGGAAAAGTACGTCAGGGGTTTGAAGACAGTCTACGCTTTGTGATCAATTCAACCATTGGCTTATTTGGACTTGCTGATATGGCAGGCCATATGGGCTTTAAGGAAAATAACGAGGATTTCGGGCAGACATTGGCTGTTTGGGGTCTAAGCAGTGGTTCTTATATTTTTATCCCTGTTTATGGGCCAAGTAATCGTCGCGATATAGCGGATTTGCCGGTTAGTTTCTTCGCTGATGCATTGTTTTTTGCAAGTTATGTGATCAGTGGACCTGCCCTGGTTCCTCTTCTTTTTTTGAGAGTGGTGGACAAACGGGCAAGACTTTCAGGGCCCATGAAAATTCGTGATCAATCGGCTTTGGATCCCTATTTGTTTGTCCGCGAGGGTTATTTGCAGCAACGTGAATTTTTGATTCATGATGGTAACCCTCCTTCTGGTCGCTATAATGATCTTCTCCTTGAAGAGGAGGATGAAGAGATAGGGGATAATAATGCTAAATAAATCAGTTTCATGAGTGATTTATTGTCGCGCTCAATACTATTTCGTTATTCTCAACCGGATATCTGAGTTTTGTATTTAAACCGAATAGCAGAAAAGAATTTCTTATAAAATGAATATATTTCAATATGTTGAATATAGGTTCTAATATCTATGTCTAGAATGTCACAACAAATCTTTGACTTTATCAGTATAAAAAAGACAGCTTTGATAGGTCAATGGTTGAAATCAAGCAATACAACTGTAGACGGAATTAATACATCAAGGTTGAGTAATACAATCTCTTCAGCACGCAACACACTGCTTGCTTTACAAAAAAAAGATGGTCACTGGTGTTTTCCCTTGGAAGCAGATTGTACGATTCCCGCCGAATATATCCTGATGATGCATTTCATGGATGAAGTGGATGTCACTTTGGAAAACAAACTGGCTCGCTTCATTCGTGAACAACAAGATATGACACATGGTGGCTGGCCACTTTATTATGGTGGCGCATTTGATCAAAGCTGCAGCGTCAAGGCCTATTATGCATTGAAGCTTGTCGGAGATTCTCCCGAAGCACCGCATATGGTACGTGCCCAGTCTGCTATTCTGACACATGGCGGGGCAGCACGCGCCAATGTATTTACCCGATTAATGCTCGCCATGTATGGCCAGATTCCCTGGCGTGGTGTTCCATTCGTTCCCGCAGAGATCATTTTGTTTCCGCGCTGGTTTCCTTTTCATCTCAGTAAAGTGGCGTACTGGTCGCGTACCGTCATGATCCCGCTTTCTATTCTGTGTTCTTTGAAAGCCAAGGCAGCTAATCCAAGGAATATTCATGTCCAGGAATTATTTACGGTGCCACCTGAAGAGGAACAGAACTATTTTCCAGTCCGTACTCCGCTTAATCGGTTGCTTTTGTGTTTAGAGCGTTTTGGCTCGAAACTTGAACCCCTGATTCCATCCTTTATACGGAAAAAGGCTTTATATCTTGCAGAACAGTGGATGATCGAGCGGCTCAACGGAGTATGTGGTCTGGGAGCAATTTTTCCTGCCATGGTTAACGCCTATGAGGCGCTGGCGCTGCTTGGCTACGATTATGATCATCCTTATCGCCAGCAATGCCGCTTGGCGCTTCAGGGCTTGCTGGTGGATGAAGGTGAGCGCGCATGGTGCCAACCTTGCACTTCGCCAGTTTGGGACACCGTTTTGACCTGTCTTGCCTTACAGGAAGATCGAGACGCAGACCAGCAGCCCATTCGACGCGCTCTTGATTGGCTCATTCCTAATCAAATACTCGATGCACCCGGAGACTGGCGCGAGAGCCGTCCGGATTTGCCAGGTGGTGGCTGGGCATTTCAGTATGCTAACCCGCATTACCCGGATCTGGATGATACTGCGGCAGTAGCCTGGGCGTTACATCAGGCTGATCACGTTGACTATCAGGTAAGTAAGACGCGTGCGGCAGAGTGGTTGGCGGGCATGCAATCAAGTAATGGTGGATTTGCCGCTTTCGACATTGATAATACTTATTATTATCTGAACGAAGTTCCTTTTGCTGATCACGGTGCTTTGCTTGATCCTCCTTCCAGTGATGTGACCGCTCGCTGTAGCGGTTTTCTGGCCATGCATGGCGATCAACGGCATAAGCAAGTAGTAGAGCGCGGACTGGCCTATTTATTTAGAGAACAGGAACCCAATGGCGCCTGGTTTGGGCGATGGGGAAGCAATTATATTTATGGCACCTGGTCTGTGCTGGAAGCCATGCGACTCGCCAGCGTCGATATGGAGCATCTGGCTATACGCCGCGCGGTTCAGTGGTTGAAATCCGTTCAACGTGATGATGGTGGCTGGGGTGAAACTAATGACACGTATTTAGATCCCGAGCGAGCCGGACAGTTCGAACAGAGCACTTCGTTCCAGACTGCGTGGGCATTACTCGGACTGATGGCTGCCGGAGAAGTACGCAGTGATGCAGTGCAGAAAGGGATTAAATATTTGATGGAGATACAGAGCGCTGATGGATTATGGTATGAACCATGGTTTACGGCACCAGGCTTTCCACGGGTGTTTTATCTGAAATATCATGGTTATTCAAAATATTTCCCGCTGTGGGCGTTGATACGATATCGTGCGCTGACTGGGGAGCAAACTTAGTGAGTCTGGTAGGTATTGTCACCGCAATGCGCTTGGAAGCGAAATGTATCACGCCGCGCAGGTTACCTTTCAACGAAATGGTGCACCTTAGAGAAGGTACCGCAATCTGGGTATGTGGTATGGGAAACGATGCCGCCCGGCAAGCAGCAGCTGGGCTGCGCGATAGAGGCGTATCGGCGCTCATGAGCTTTGGTGTAGCTGGCGCGCTGGATGAAACCTTGCGCCCCGGCGACCTTGTCCTCCCTGAACGCATTCATGCGGAATATTTGCATCCTGTCGCCTTGGAATGGCGTGCACGCATCATGCATCATCTGCCTAAGCATGTGAAGGTTGCTGGAGGCACATTGGCTACCAGTCATCAGGTCTTGACTTCGGAAGCCGAGAAACGGGAGTTTTCTGCAAAAAATGGTGCGTGCGCGGTCGATATGGAAAGTGGGGCTATTGCCGAGATCGCGGCCAATGCGGGTATTCCATTTGTAGCGGTGCGTGCCATTACTGATCCCGTCGAATTTTCACCGCCACCGACCTTATTGGGTGCGGTCTATCCTGATGGTAGTGTCAATACGCTGCATTTGCTGACTTTGCTCCTTCGCCGGTCTGTTAATGTAACTACTTTGCTGCGTCTTGCCCCGAGCATGCGTGCGGCCTGTGCCACGCTTCTGTCAGTGGTAAAGCATGCTGATACCGAGCTGGGTGGCGCATTCTCGCCTCAATATTGATTTTTTATAATAACCGGCTTTTGTCACCGCGGCTAAATCCCATGAGCGATTGATCAATCTGCCTGCCAAAGGTGATTACCTTGAATAATTCACCCATTTCAGCGGGACTGACCAATCTTTGTAATTGATTGGCCAATGGCAAATATTGATGGGTATTGTCCGCGGGTATACGAGACAAAATCTCAGTGATGCCGCAGTTGATCAGGAAGTGCGCTTGGTTGGTGTAGCCAAGTAATTGGAGATCACTATCCAGCGCAACTCGGCTGATTGCGCTAAAGTCAACGTGACTGGTGATATCTTGCAATCCTGGTAAATAAAAGGGATCATCATGCGCATGGTGTCGGTAATGACACATCAGCGTTCCCTGACTGCGTTGGGGGTGATAATACTCGCTTTGTCCGAACCCATAGTCAATCAGCAGAATCACCCCCTGGCGGAGTATCTGCGCCAGACTGCGCATGAAATGCCGAGTGGCCAGGCTGATCTCGCTGGCGTAGCGGAATGAATCGTGATCCATCGCATCTCTGAATGGTATTAATTCCTGGGCAATTTCAAACAGCTCTCCGCCAATCAAAGGGCGTTCCTGCCATTCAAAAGCTTGCTGATTGCAGCTAACCCCCCTCTCATAGACATGATGATTTTGCCACACCACCAGATGGACTGGCATAGCATCGAGCACTTCATTGGCCAGGATGAGGCCGTTAAATTCATTCGGGAGACAGGTTAGCCAATGAATGGATGAAACAAGATGTGACGCGTATTTTTCGAATAATTCGCGTTGTCGCTGCTGTAAATCAGCGCTGACTTCGAGGATAAAGTATCGTTTGGGTAAACAACCTCGCTGTTCCAGTTCAAGCAGCAAATCGAGCGCCAGCTTGCCGGAGCCTGCACCAAATTCCAGAATATCGTTGTGACCGATCAGCTCGAATACCTGAGCAGCCTGTCGCGCAATGGTTTTGCCAAATAATGAAGATATTTCTGGCGCCGTGACAAAATCCCCGGCTTGACCGAGTTTGGCGGCGCCAGCACTGTAGTAACCCATGCCAGGCGTGTAGAGCGCCGCTTCCATAAAATCGGCAAAAGAAATCCAACCACCTGCAGCATTGATTCTTGTGCGAATCGCATTTTGTAATGCGTGGCTGTATTGGAGTGCGGTTTCACTGGGGGTAGGTAAAGTAACGGTAGGCATCTAGAGTGAAGCAGTTTTATGGTAGATTGTGAAAAAAGGTAATAGCTAAGTGTAGCGTATGTAAAAGGGGAAAAGCGGATGACTGTGAAAAATAAAGTTATTCTGGTCACAGGCGGAGCCAAGCGCGTCGGAGCGGCTATTTGTTGTAAGCTGCATGCCCAGGGTGCAAATCTGATGGTGCATTACCGTTCTTCACAGAATGACGCGCAAATGTTACGACAAACCCTCGAACAAACCCGCCCCGATTCGGTTGCGCTGATTCAGGCTGATCTGCTGGATATTGATCGATTACCGGATTTGATTGAGGAGACCGTACGGCGATTCGGTAAACTGGATGCCTTGGTGAACAATGCTTCGAGCTTTTTCCCTACACCGATCGGCCAACTTACTGAACAAGCTTGGGTGGATTTGATGGGCAGCAATCTTAAAGCACCCTTGTTTTTATCGCAGGCAGCGGTGCCTTATCTGGAAAAGCGGCATGGTTGTATTGTCAATATCGTGGATATTCACGTGGAACAGCCTTTGAAAAATTATGTGATTTATAATGCAGCCAAAGGCGGGTTGGCTGCGCTTACCCGATCGCTCGCATTGGAGCTTGCGCCGCTCATTCGCGTCAATGGCGTATCACCAGGCCCTATTTTGTGGCCAGAGCATGAGGAATGGATCGATAAATCGTTGCGCAAGGAGATCATAGACAGGACGTTGCTCAAGCGTATGGGAGAACCTGAGGATATTGCCAGGGCCGTGCATTTCTTGATTGCGGATGCGCCGTTTATTACCGGTCAGATTATCGCAGTGGATGGCGGGCGCAGTATTAATTTGTAACTCATTCGCCAAATGCATCCTTAATCCATTCTATCTCCTGACTATGATGGCCCGTCAGCAGCACAGCATCGAACCGGCAGGGAGGGAGGGTATTAAGTCCAGACAGGTAGTGCCGGGCAGCGCGGATAAGTTTGGCTTGCTTGGCCGTTGTAATACTGGCTGCAGCGCCGCCAAACCAATTGCTTGATCGCATTCTGACTTCGACAAAAACCAACGTTGCGCCATCACGCATGATCAGATCGATTTCACCGAAACGGCAACGATAGTTTTTTTCAAGCAAAATCAGGTGCTGGCGTTGCAGGAACAGAGCGGCCAGGTGTTCTGCGCTACTTCCTTTCATGATGACTTATTCTTCCTGAGTCTGAATAATGTTTAAGTTGTGCGACAATTCATATTGAAAATTATAAGAAACCAGCCATAAGAAATGCTGACCAAAAGTACATTATATGTAGTGGCTACTCCAATTGGAAATTTGCGTGATATCAGTTTGCGCGCGCTGGATGTATTGGCCGCAGTGGACGTGATTGCGGCTGAACATGTTCATATCACGCAACGCTTGTTGGTGCATCACGCCATTTACACCCGTATGATCACGCTGCATCAGCACAACGAACGCGCTGCTACCGAAAAAATTATCGCGATGCTGGCAGCGCAAAAATCGGTCGCCCTGGTAACGGATGCAGGCACCCCTGGCGTTTCCGATCCAGGTGCCCTGTTGATTCATCAAGTCAGGGAACAGGGCTATCAGGTCGTGCCCATCCCTGGCGCAAATGCAGCGATGTGCGCACTCTCAGCATCAGGCATGGTTGCGCCTCATTTTTTATTTTATGGCTTCCTGCCGACCAAATCTGGCGAGCGCACACGCAAACTGGAATCATTGAAATCCTTATCATCCTGTATCCTGATTTTTCATGAAGCGCCGCATCGCTTGCTGGAATGTGTGACCGACATGATTGCAGTATTTGGGGAGCAGCGTCAGATAACGATCGCCAGGGAACTCACCAAGCTATTCGAAACGATTCATACAGCCGATCTGAGCAATACCCTGACATGGCTGCAATCTGACGAAAATCAGCAAAAAGGTGAATTCGTATTGTTACTGTCTCCGGCAGTAACAGAAAATAGCAAAGCAATCACCGATCAGGCGGAGCATACGCTGCATATCCTGATGGAAAACCTGCCCTTGAAGCAGGCGGTGCAACTGACAGCCGAGATTACCGGTGAAAACAGGAAAAAGCTCTATACGTTCGCATTATCAAAAAAAGAAATGATGTCCAACCATTGAAGATTTAAGACAATTAACATGCAAACAACCCTAACACTTACTCGCCCCGATGATTGGCACCTGCATCTGCGTGATGGCAAACAGATGCAGGATGTGTTACCTGATACCGCTAGACGGTTTGCCCGAGCGATTATCATGCCTAATCTCAGGCCGCCGATTGTCACCGTTGATATGGCAGTAGCCTATCGTGCCCGTATTCTCGCGGCTGCGCCGGCTCCTCTACAGGGATATTTCGAACCGCTCATGACGCTCTACCTGACTGACAATACGTCGCCTGCTGAAATCAAGCGGGCCAAAGAGAGTGGCGTTGTGCATGCAGTCAAACTCTATCCTGCTGGTGCCACGACTAACTCTGATGCCGGGGTGACGGACATTGCCAGATGCTTTGCTACGTTAGGCATGATGGAACAGCTTGGCATGCCACTGCTGGTGCATGGCGAGGTAACTGATCCTGATATCGATGTATTCGATCGGGAAAAGATCTTTATCAGCCGCGTGCTGCTGCCGCTGACGCAGCGCTTCCCCGGGTTACGCATCGTATTCGAGCATATCACGACGTGCGAAGCCGTCGAATTTGTGCGTGCAGCCTCAGAAAACGTCGCAGCTACTATCACCGTTCATCATCTATTGCTCAATCGCAATGCCCTGTTTTCAGGCGGTATCCGGCCCCACCATTACTGTTTACCCGTTCTCAAGCGGGAAACCCATCGCCTGTCCCTGATTGGGGCCGCGACCAGCGGCCATCCCAAATTTTTTCTCGGAACCGATAGCGCGCCGCATCCAGTGTCGGGTAAAGAAAGCGCTTGTGGCTGTGCCGGCATTTACACTGCTCATGCAGCGATTGAATTGTATGCAGAGGTTTTTGAACAAGCAGGCACCCTGGATAAGCTGGAAGCATTCGCCAGTTTCCATGGCGCGGATTTTTATCGACTACCGCGTAACACCGATCGTATGACATTGAAAAAGGAAAGCTGGACAATGCCAGAGCAACTGAAATTTGGGGAAGAATCCCTGGTTCCGCTACGGGCAGGTGAGCGCGTTTCCTGGAAGATATCCAACTGAATTGATTCGACGCAGAGAAAAAAATGAATCAGTGCCCTGTTTTTACTTTATCGGTTTCTGGTGGTAACTCGACATTGAATAATCCTTCGCTGCCTTATGATGGCAGTTCTTTTCCTTCCCTATTCCACCAGCCGCCACCCAGTGCCACAAATAAGGCGGCGGTATCCTGAAAGCGCTGAGCCAATGTTTGCAGATAATTTATCCTGCTCTGATAATACTGATTCTCGGCAATCAAAACTTGCTGGTAATTAACCAGACCCGCCTGATAATTCGTCTGCACCAACTGCATCCTTTCTTGCGCCAAATCGAGCTCTTGCGATTGGTGTTGTAATGCCTCGGCGCCATGCTGCAGTGCAAGCAAGACATCAGCCACCTGCGTCAAGGCGTCAAGGGTGGTTTGACGATAATATGCCAGGGATTGTTGATAGGCATCGATTGCTGCCTTGCGCTGTAACCACAATGTCCCGCCATGAAATAACGGCGCAACGAAGTTGGTACCGATACTCCAGAAATTACCGTTACTCAGAAAAAGATCCAGGAAATTACGGTTATTTTGACCATAGACGCCACTCAGGGTAAAACTGGGAAACATTGCGGCGGTAGCAACGCCGATATAAGCGCTGTTTTCATGCAGCTGTGCTTCTGCCAGCAAAATATCAGGGCGCTGGCGCACCAGGCTGGAAGGCAGCGTTACGGGCAGACTGGTTGGTAACGAGAGATCAGCTAAATCAATCTTGGGTAATGCATGCTCCCCAGGAGCGTGACCAATCAATGTGACAAGCAGGTGTTCAGCTTGGCTGCGCTTTTGCTCAAGCAATGGGAGCGAAGCTTCCAGTGCTTCGAGTTGAGCTCTCAGATTGACCAGACTGGTGTATGCAACAATGCCTGCTTGCGTCTGCAATTCGCTAAGCTTGATTTGCTCTTGCTGCGAATCAATCATTTGCTGAGTCGCTTGAATCTGAGCTTCGTATGCTGCCCGGGCAATCACGGTATTCACTATATTGCCAATCAAAGTCAAATAAGTGGCCAGCACCGTATAGCGTTGAATATCTCTTCTGGCGCTGAGACTCTCCACCGTACGCCGCTGGATTCCAAACACGTCCAGCGCATAACTGACTGTGGCGGATAATGTGAAAAGGTTGAAAATGCTGCTGGTAGGACTCCCGAAGCGAGCAGCTGAGAACTTCTGGCGACTTGCCCCTCCTGCAAGGTCAATCTGAGGATAGAAAACGCCGTAGCCTGCCCGCAAGTTCTCCTGGCTTTGCTCCAGACCGGCCTGTGCCGCCTGCAGGGTTGAGTTGTTGGCGATGGCTTCCTTCACAAGCGCATCTAGCTGGGGGGATTGGAATAACTGCCACCAATCGGCTGCGATCTCAGCGCCTTGCTCAAAATATTGTGTCTGACCATCAACTGGAGCGGTCTTCTGCAGTTGCTTGCCAGGCAGGTAGCGATCAGTTTCGGGGGGGGGGGGGCGAATAAAGTCAGGTCCAACCGCACAGCCGGTTGATGTCAGTAACCAGACTAACCAGAGTCCGGCCAGCAGAATTCTTTCCTTAATATGAGAAAACTGCTGCAGATCTTCGCTATTCGTTCTCTTCGATATAAACATCTACTAGCTGGCCTGGGTATAGCTGAATATTCTTTGGTTTTTCAAACTGAAAAAGTACCGGCAATACCCTGACATCCACTCGCTCTGTTCGTTGATTCGATAATTGGATCTTGGGCGAAACATAGGGCTGCAAACGAATGAATTCCAGAGGGATGCGAATGTTGGTACCGCGAATCGACATTTGCGCATTCATTTTAGAAACATCAGGCAGCCGGTGAATTAGAATCTCATCGACATAGCACCTCACAGCCAGGTTGTTTTCTGAATTTCCCATCACCATGACGGGTTTGAAATTTTCTGTGTACGTGCTATAGATACCCTGAGGCGAGATATAACTACCCACTGCAGCTCTTATTGACAGTATGACGCCATCGACCGGTGTGCGGATAGTATATTTTGCCAGCAAGGCGTTGCCTGCTTGATAAGCTTTGGATAAAGCGATGTATTGTCGTTCCTGGCTTTGGATATCGTAACTCCAGGCTCCTGCCTTGGTCAGATTGTAGTTCCTCTGAGCAATCTCAAGACTGGCCCGGGCGACCTTGGCAGCATTGATTGCATTATCCAGACTATCCTTGCTGACCGATTTGGTATCCATGTCATAGGCGTGTTGCAGTTTTTCCAATTGGGTTTCGGCAGTTTTCAGATTTGCTCTCGCAAAATCCAGTTGTGCTTTAGAAACATCCAAAACTTCTTTCCTCGGTTGGGCTTTCAGTTGTTCCAGCAGCACATGCGCTGCTTCGGACTGCGCACGTTGCTGGTCTACCGTTGCGTGCTGAATGGAATCATCCATCTGAAGCAAAGGTTCTCCCTGCTTGACCGTTTGTCCTTCGGTCACCAGAATTTGAGTGATGACGCCAGCGACTTCAGGATAAAGATTGATATTCTCTCCAGTGGGCTGGTAGCTTTCGATAATACCCGTCGAGTAGATCCCTTTGGCATAGGGATTGGATGCAGGGTCGAAAACAGGTGGCGGCGGCACCTTTCGCTGACTGAACAAATAGGCGCTTACTAAACCAACAATCATGCCGCCTATGGCAATGGCGATAATGATCTGGTTTCTCAATTATTCCTCCCGTTCTCAAAACCAATAATCCTGCCATCCTCCATTTTCATGATTCTGTCGGCATAATCGAGAATCCGGCTATCATGAGTGACAATCAAAATACAGCGCTGGTCGCTGAGGATGTTGTTTTTTACAAAATCCATGATACGCCGTCCGGTCTCGCCATCCAGCGACGCGGTGGGTTCATCAAAGATCATTAAATCCGGTTGGCTTACCAAGGCTCTGGCCAGGGCAACGCGCTGCTGCTCGCCACCACTTAACTTCATCGGTGGGAGCTCTGCCTTATTCTTGAGCCCAACAATTTCCAGATAGTGTGCTGCTTCGCTGATAGCTTCATCCCAGCTTTGCTTCCTCAGAATCAGAGGGATAGCGACATTCTCGACCGTCGTCAGGCGTGGGAAAAGATGATAATCCTGAAAAACAAAACCCACTTTGTTTAACCGAAATTCAGCAATCTGATCAGATCCCAATTGCCAGATATTGACATTATCTATCGCCACAGTTCCAGAGCTTGGACGCAGAACACCCGAAATCATGCTCAATAATGTCGTTTTTCCACTTCCTGATGGACCAACAATAAATAATATTTCACCAAAATAAGCTTCAAAACTAACCTCTCTTACCGCAAAGGTTTTGAGATTGCCTTCACCAAACCACTTGGTTAGTTCATTGACTGAAATTGCAGGTTTCACAGCATAAATATAAAAGAGGTCGCAGTCAGTTTGAATTAGCTACGGAAGATGTCAAAGGGTTCAATCTTCAGCACCTTTCGTATGCCAATATAACTCGAGATGCCCGCGATAATCAGCACCATAACTAAAGCAAAAGTCAGGGTAGTAAAAGTGATATTAGCAGAGTATTCTGGAATTCTGAGCTTTGCGAGCGTGATGACAAAAGCGCAAAGACCCACTCCCAATCCATAGCCAATTAGCGCCGAAAAGGTCGCCTGAAAAAGAATCATATAAACGAGTTCATTTCCCTTGGCGCCAATTGCTTTCAAGGCACCAAATTTTTCCAGATTCTCCAGTATGAAGGTATAGAACGTTTGTCCTGAGATGGATAGGCCAACCAGGAAACTTACGGCTGTCATGATCAGAATATTGGTTCCCAGTCCGGTTTGATATTTATAGTAATCGGCAATTTTTTGCATGAATTCCTGTTTGGTGAGCGCCTCATAACCCAGCAGTCTGACTTGATCCTGAATATAGGCAATGGCGTCATGACTTTTCGGCTCAACGAGAATATAAGCAACCGTGAATCGTGTTGATGGGATGTACTGAATCGCTTTACTGTAAGTAGTATAAAGAGTGGGAACTCCGAACAATCCGCTCACTGACACCCTGGCTAGTCCCACGATAACGCCGCGATGATCGTTAATCTCAAATTCTGTGCCGAGACGGGGATTTCCCAATTTAGAAATTTCTGTATCCTGAACGGCGATAAAGGCATTCTCAGCATAGATATCCTCGATCTTGCCCTCGATAAGTTCGGGGCGGCCGAGCAGACTGTTATCATCCAGTCCTAACACAGTGACGAATTGAAATACTCCACTTTCAAGCTTGACTAACGCACCTCCGGAATACAATGGGACAGCGTATTTGACACCATCGATGCTGCGAACAGCATCCAGCACGTAGCTTGGCAAAGGAATGCTGCTAGCGACGTTAGTCACCGACGGATCCATCACCCAGACTTGAGCCCCCAGGTTAATGACCGTCGATGAAGCTTTGGTAAGAATGCCCGAGAAAATGGATGTCATCTGGACCATGAGAAATACAGCAAAGGTAATTCCCACCAATAAAGCGGCATATTTACCTTTGTCGTTTACGAGAAGCTTAAAGGCAAGTTTCAAAATCCCTTTCATTTGCCACTCCCTTTAACACACTCATTTTGAGAATTATCGATGGATAAGGATGCGCTGAGAAGTGAATCCATCATGTGCAATGAGCCTTGGTTATCTTAAGGCGATTATCGCACTTTTTTCACTAGATGTTGGTAGGGTGTTTTTCTCATAGCATTTGCAGCTTGCAGGACGCAGATTTCTATACCGGCCGCGTAATACTGATGGTATTACATTTGCCAAAGAAAACTGGAAAACCGTCGAGTGACTGGAGTCTGGGGAGGAGTGGCTGATTTTTCTGTGGACGACCGGCTATATCTCCCGGGAGTGAGCAAAAATTCTGGATAACCTCAACAGCGGTTTCTATCCAGAGGACTGCCGCATCGTGCTGACGAGTAAACGTTCCATAAAGCACGGTCAGGTCGGAGGCTATACGAGGAGGGAGAAGATCTTCTCTGGGCAACCAAGATTGAACCGGATTCGCATAATGACCGTATCCCGGTTTTGTTTTGTAAAGAGTATTCTCCTTTTATGATGACAAACGGAGTCGTCGTCACGTTTTGCAATGTATTACGGAAAAAAGCCGATTAATTTAGGTCGGCTTTTTTGGTCTTTTTGCTGGTCTTAATATACAAGGTATATCTTATACCACCCTGAATCAGACGAGGCATACCAGGCATAATGCCACGGGTTCGATCAACGATATAGACATCATCGGTCAGATTCTTATCCCGAATATTTCATAAATTGGCACGTGCCAATTTATGAAATATTCGGGATAGCATTTGTCAGCTTCCAGAGTGCAGATTTCTAAGCATTTATATCTTGGGCAACGTCACACCTTGCTGGAACTGGTATTTGCCGTTCCTATCCTTGTATGAAGTCTCGCAGACTTCGTCCGATTCAAAGAAGATGACTTGAGCAACGCCTTCGTTGGCGTAAATCTTGGCAGGGAGGGGAGTGGTATTGGAGAACTCGAGCGTGACGAAGCCTTCCCATTCCGGTTCAAATGGGGTGACGTTGACGATGATACCACAGCGTGCATAGGTAGATTTTCCCAGGCAAATCGTCAGAATGTTACGCGGAATGCGGAAGTACTCAACAGTCCGCGCAAGTGCGAAGGAGTTAGGGGGGATGATGCAAATATCACTTTTGACATCGACGAATGAATTTGAATCAAACTGTTTGGGGTCGACAATCGTTGAATTCAGGTTAGTAAACAGCTTGAATTCGTCCGAGCAGCGAATATCATAACCGTAACTGGAAGTACCGTAAGAAACGATACTGTGGCCATTCCTCTGCTTGATCTGACCAGGCTCGAAGGGCTCGATCATGCCATGCTCGATGGCCATTTTGCGGATCCATTTGTCTGATTTGATCGTCATGTCAGATTATCAATCATTCTCCATGATAATTTTAGTAAATACCTCGGAATAATCCTTTGCCAGATTGGCAATCTTGACCGCGACACGGCGCGCAATGGCGCGATAGATCTCCGCAATCTGCCCATCTGGTTCAGCGACCACGCTGGGTTTGCCTGAATCCGTGTGTTCGCGGATCTTGATATCCAGTGGCAGCGCGCCTAACAGTTCCACCTCATAGTCCTTGCTCATTTTTTCACCGCCACCTGTTCCAAAGATGGGTTCGGTATGACCACATTTTGAGCAGGTGTGTAGGCTCATATTTTCCACGATACCCAGAATCGGAATACCGACCTTCTCGAACATCTTGAGCCCCTTGCGCGCATCGAGCAGCGCAATGTCTTGCGGGGTCGTTACGATAACCGCACCGGTCACCGGAACTTTCTGCGCGAGGGTTAACTGAATATCCCCAGTTCCCGGCGGCAGATCGATAACGAGATAATCCAGATCATGCCAGCGGGTATCGTTCAGTAATTGCTGCAAGGCTTGCGTGACCATCGGACCGCGCCACACCATTGGTGTTTCCACATCGATCAGTAAGCCGATCGACATCGCCTGGATGCCGTGCGCGCGCATCGGTTCGATGGTTTTGCCATCCGGTGATTCGGGCTGACCGCTGATACCGAGCATTTGCGGTTGAGATGGGCCGTAGATATCCGCATCCAGAATGCCGACGTTGGCACCCTCAGCAGCGAGTGCCAGGGCGAGATTGACTGCCGTGGCGGATTTGCCGACACCCCCCTTGCCTGAGGCTACTGCGATTACATTCTTTACACCGGGAATCAGTTTGACGCCACGCTGGACGCTGTGTGGAATAATCTTGCTGGTGACATTAACGGAGACGTTGCCGATGCCTGGAATGGTCTTCAGCGTATCGCCGACCTGCCGGCGGATCGATTCGATCACGCTTTTTGCAGGATAACCCAATTCGATCTCAAGCGAGACATGGCTGCCATCGATTTTGAGGTTGTGTACTTCCTTGCTGGTGACGTAGTCTTTGCCCGTGGTCGGGTCGATAAATTGCTTGAGGGCGGTTTCTATTTGTTGTTCTGTAATCGCCACGATATCACTCCTTTATGCAGAGCATCATTTGCTAAAACCATTGATGTTAACAAATATCGGGGGAAAGTATCCAGTTTGTTACAATTTACCTTTCCGAACATTTAAATACTGACGATCGATGAACACACGCAAGATTCTGGTTACTTCCGCACTGCCTTACGCTAATGGCAGCATTCACCTCGGCCATCTGGTGGAATATATTCAAACTGATATCTGGGTCCGTTTCCAGAAAATGCAGGGGCATACCGTTTATTACGTGTGCGCGGATGATACGCATGGCACGCCCATCATGCTGCGTGCGGAGAAAGAAGGTATGACGCCGGAAGCGCTGATTGCGCGCGTGCATGGTGAACATCTGCGGGATTTCACGGGTTTTCATGTTAATTTCGATAATTACTACAGTACGCATTCGCAAGAAACCCGTCAGTATTCAGAAGAAATCTATCACAAGTTGAAAGCAGCAGGGCTCATTAAAGTACGCGCTATCGAGCAATTATATGATCCAGTCAAAAACATGTTTCTGCCGGATCGCTTCGTCAAGGGGGAATGCCCCAAATGCGGCGCGAAAGACCAGTATGGGGATTCCTGTGAAGCCTGTGGCGCGGCCTATGCACCCACGGAATTAAAAAATCCTTACTCTGCCGTATCGGGCGCAATCCCCGTAAAAAAAGCCTCCGAGCATTTTTTCTTCAGTCTCTCGGATAGTCGCTGTGCAGATTTCCTGCGCCGTTGGACGCGTGAGGCCAATCACTTGCAAGCAGAAGCCGCCAACAAAATGCACGAGTGGCTGGGGGAGGCGGGAGAGAACAAACTGTCCGATTGGGATATCTCGCGTGACGCACCGTATTTTGGTTTTGAAATACCGGGAGAAACAGGTAAGTTTTTTTATGTCTGGCTTGATGCGCCGATTGGCTACATGGGCAGTTTCAAAAACTTGTGCGCACAGCGCGGCATCGATTTCGATGAGTTCTGGCAGAAAGACACAGACACAGAGCTGTATCATTTCATCGGCAAGGATATCCTGTATTTTCATGCGCTATTCTGGCCGGCCATGCTGGAGAATTCAGGATATCGCACCCCCACGCAGATTTTTGCGCATGGCTTCCTCACCGTGAACGGCGAGAAAATGAGTAAATCACGCGGCACCTTTATTACTGCAGAAAGCTATTTGCAGCAGCAACTCAATCCGGAATGGCTGCGCTACTACTATGCTGCGAAACTCAACGGCACCCTGGAAGATATCGATCTCAACCTGGAAGATTTTACGGTGCGCGTGAATTCGGATTTGGTCGGCAAATACATCAATATCGCGAGCCGCTGTGCGGGCTTCATCACCAAACGCTTCAGCGGCAAGTTGGTGGCCGGTGATGATTATCGTTTGCTGCAACAAATGATTGATGAACGTTTTGCCACCTGGCAGCCGGGTGTCATCGAAAAAGCGTATGAAGAGCGGGATTTTTCCGCTGCAGTGCGACAGATCATGAAGCGCGCTGATGAAGTGAATGAACTGATTCATGAGCTGGCGCCATGGGATATCGCCAAAGATACGGCGCGCGATCAGGAGCTGCACCGCGTCTGTAGTTTAGGAATACACCTGTTTTATTTGCTTTCGTGTTATCTGAAACCAATTCTCCCTGCTACAGCCAAGCAAATCGAACATTTCCTCAATTGTGAATCACTTAACTGGCCCGAACAAAAAGCCGGACAAGCCTTATCCAGCGTTCTGTTGCCTGCTGGCCATACGATCAACGCTTACCAGCACCTCATGACGCGTATTGATCCCAAACAAATTGAGGCCCTGATCGAAGCCAATAAACAGACCATCGCTCCAAGCGCGGATTCCCATTCACCTGTAAGACATTCACAAGCGCAGCAGCATATACAGCAACGCACGATTGCACCCATCGGGGAAACCATCTCGATCGACGATTTCGGCAAAATCGATTTACGTATCGCGCGTATAGTCGATGCCGAGCATGTGGAAGGTGCGGAGAAACTGCTGAAACTCACCCTGGATATCGGTACCGAACAGCGTACGGTGTTTGCCGGCATTAAATCCGCTTACGATCCAGAGCAGCTCAAAGGGCGCCTCACTGTGATGGTCGCCAACCTGGCGCCCCGCAAAATGAAATTTGGCCTATCGGAAGGCATGGTGCTGGCAGCAAGCGATGGAAGTGGCGGGGGAGGGTTGTATATCCTTTCTCCCGATGACGGCGCGCGGCCCGGCATGCGGGTAAAGTAAATTGACACAATGGGTAATATAAAGTCATTCAACTCGATAGTTATAAGTGAGTTGTCTTCAGAAGAAAGAAAAAATATAAGGTGAGATGAAATGAAGATGAGAGCAACAAGCCTCAGAATTTTTCTAAAAGTAATGTTATTGAATGTAACTATTTTATATTCTAGCTATTTATTTTCTGCAGTCCATTTAATAGCTGAGTCTGGTCAGTCTGCTGCGGGTTTCACATCTGAATATACCTATAATAATCTAATGACTCCCGTTATAGGGTCTTCAGGTCATGTTGCATTTACTGGTGATGCAATTGGCAGAAATAAGTTAAATGCTGTTTGGTCTGGCCTGCCTGGGCAATTAAAAGTAATTATAAAAGAAAACGATTCGGTGCCTGGATTTCCAGACAATGTATTTTTTTCCAGTGCATTATCTACCAATACGATCGGTAGCCGAATCTTCGCAATGCAGGCAGAAAGAATTATAGTGACAGAATCAGGGCATGTAGGTTTTATAGCGGAATTAAAAGAATTTGGAGCCATCAGTCAAGATTATCCATTTGGGGTGGTTGCTTACGTCGGCGGAAAAATATACGGGATACTGCGTAATGGGGACCAAGCTCCAGGTTTCTCGCAGGAATACTCTATTAGAGGCATCACAAATCTTGCTTTTACCGATGCCGGCATGGTTATTCAAGCAGTAGTCGCAGATCGCAATAGTAACCAAAGTGAACGAATGGGTATATGGTTCTGGAATTTTGAAACACTGGAATTAATTCCTTCGCCTGTAGCGAATTGTAGTTATATATTGTTATCAACCGCGATAAGTTCAGTAAATATTAATCAATCTGGAAAAGTTGCTTTTAGTTCAGGCTTGGGGGGAGCTTTGTGCCCATCTGAAACTTTTGGTATTTTCAAATGGGATCAAAAGAAAACCCAGATGATACTGGCTGGTGGCGACCCTGTACCAGGTATGGCAGATACAACATTTCATTTGGATCTCGACAACCGAGGCCTGAATATATTTGCCATTAACGCAAATATACTTTCATTCAATGATCAAGGGGAAATAAGTTTTCCTGCAATTTTGCGTAATGCTGCTAATGGTTCCGCAAAAAAAAGTCTATGGGTAGCAGATAGTTCAGGTGCAATTAAATTACTATCCCTGGAAGGAGAGTTTCTTGCTGAAGATGTGAATAATACGTTCTTATTACCATTCACTGAGGCGAGCTTACCATTAATAGCGAGCAATGGATTATCAATAGTGCCGGTTAAAACAGATTCTTCTATAGCGATCTTAACTGGAGCGCCCAGACCATCCCAGCCTTATGCAAATATTAATGAAGCTGGTGTTTCTCAACTTTCTACTGTGTTACAGCTTGCAGATCAGCCGCCTGGCTTTGGTGACACCTGGTTCTTCAGTGCTTTCTCAAGCATAGCAATGAATAAAGCTGGGCAGTTTGCTTTGAGTGGATCTGTTGTAGATGCGAACGATGCTTCTAGGGATGCATGGGGATCTCCCGCTAGTCAGAAGTATGGAATATGGCGTGGAACCAGCAAATTAGATCTTGAGCTGGTTGCATATGATGGAATGCCGGTTTTTGTTGATGGCAAAGAAGTGAGCTTTGATTTTGCGCTTGGCCGTTTTAATAATGGAACCGGTGCAGGTATCACTACAGTCAGCGAATCCCAAGTTATTCATAGTTCGACAGAAGGTGGACGTGCAACTCAATTAAATGATCACGGCCAAATAGTTTTTGGAGGCTTTCTAGATGCTGCTGGTGAAGATTTCCGTAGAGGTATCTTTTTAGCTGAAGGTAAAAACAATCAGGAGGAAAGAGTCTTTGCGCTTGCTGAGCAAGTATTTCCTGATCTTTTTTCTCCAACAAATGGTGTCAATCAGACTGCAGAAGGATTTCTCTTTCGTTTTTATCCTGCCACCAACACTTATCTAGGTATAAAGAATAAAACAGTTTTTGTAGCTGGAGAACGGTTCGGATCAGGTATTATTGAAGTAGGCTCGGTAGAAAATGTGATTGTGTTCCTTGAAGCGCAGTAGGGTAATGAATGGACTCCTTCTGCCTTGCTTGAAAAACAGGAAGAGTCCATATATGGATAAGCTTGAGTTATCAGTCTTGATAGAGTTTTAATTACAAATTAGATCCAAATTACCGCAAGTGGTAGCTTAAAACTTCAATTGACCGGCATTAACTCGAATATTTCATAAATTGGCACGTGCCCTCACTTGTCTTTTGATTAATAAGAAAGATTTTGCTCAGTCGGGTGTATGAATCACTACACCCCTCCTTCTCAAAACTTCCCTATTAATCAAAATCCTGCGTGATCATCACGCGAATTTATGAAATATTCGGGTTAAATAGGTGGCATCGTATGAATCAATTCATTGATATTGAATGAAAATAGGTAATATGAGCAATGCGCGCTACATACTGAATCGGTGTTTATCCATTGTCGTTCCTTGTTTTAATGAAGGTGACGGTTTGGATGCCTTTTTCGGGAGACTGGAGTCGGTTTTGGTCAAACTCGGAAGGTATGATTATGAAATTGTCTGTATCGATGACGGCAGTCGCGATAACACGCTGGAAGTGCTATGCCAACATGCAGCACGCAATCCACGTATTGTGGTTTTGGAGTTGTCACGCAATTTTGGCAAGGAGGCTGCACTGACTGCGGGTATTGATGCCGCAAGAGGAGATGCGGTCATTCCTTTAGATGCTGATTTACAGCATCCACCTGAGTTGATCGTGGAAATGGTGAGACAGTGGGAGAGTGGGAGTGATGTAGTATTGGCACGACGCAAGTCACGAGAAATGGATCATCTTGTGCAACAACTCGTAACCCATTGGTTCTACCGGCTGCATAATAGGATAGCTGAGTGCACGATTCCTCGAGATGTTGGCGATTTCCGTTTAATGGATAAACGGGTTGTCGAAGCACTAAAGCGCTTGCCTGAGCGCAGGCGCTTCATGAAAGGTCTATTCGCCTGGGTGGGATTTAGGCAGAGTGTGGTTGAGTTTGTCGTTGAGCCACGTAAAGCGGGGAAGTCGTCTTTTAATGCGCGTCGTTTATGGGCGTTGGCGCTGGAAGGCATTACCAGTTTTAGTACGGTTCCGCTGTCGGTATGGATATATATCGGTTTTACTGTGGCAACGCTTGCATTAATTTATGGTTGCTGGATCATCATTAAAACCCTCGCATTTGGAATTGACGTGCCTGGCTATGCCTCATTGCTAACGGCAATACTCTTTCTCGGCGGCATCCAACTGATGGGAATTGGTGTATTGGGTGAATATATCGGACGAATTTACAGTGAGAGTAAGCAGCGACCGGTGTATATCATCAGACAGCGTTATGGCGGGGGGAACGAGGATGCTTAACCGGGAAACTGGACGGCAACTTACTGGCTTTTCTCTGATTGGCGTGGCGAATACGTTGATTCACCTGATGATGGTCACTGGATTGGTTGAATTGCTTTCCGTTCATGCCGTAGCCGCTAATGGTATGGCATTTATCACTGCTAATCTTTTTTCTTTCTGGGTGAATAGCCGTTGGTCATTTCGGGTTGCGGTCACTCGCCAACGTTATATGCGTTTCTTAGCGGTATCCTTGTTGGGATTAACTGTTTCATTACTTGCTAGTACAGTAGCTGAAGCTTTGAACTGGCATTATCTGGCGGGAGTCGCGTTGTTATTTTGCATCATGCCGTTATTGACTTTTTTTTCCCATAAATTCTGGACGTATGCAAAATAAAAAGAACCCTTCATTAACTTTTTCTAATCAGAGCAACCAGATTTCTTTTACGATTACTTTCTCCTGATTGTTTTCACCCATGCTTTCTATTCTTTTCCTTGCAACTGTGAATCGTCGCTCGCGTAATGCAACGGCTCGCGCGGAGATGACTTGCGGTAAGTATTACCTGAAGATGACTTCCTTTTCTTCCGAGAACCACCATCGCACTCCGTCATGGGCATAGAGTTTGTATTTCTCGCCGGCAGCCGGACGAATGAGCCTTTCCTCGAATTGCCGGGCGCCTATGAAAAACGCGTGCCCCGGGAAATAGACACCAGCAGCCAGTTGGTCTGAGCCAACGATGTTCCAGCGCAACACGCCCTTGTCGAAGATGACCTCGCCGTTGAGCGTCGGCGATGGGTCAAAGGAGATGCAGCGGTGCGCAAGCTCTTCGCGCGTAAGCGGCTGACCATCGGAGTCGAATAGCAGATTGTTAGCGTCCTTCCACTGCAATGCTTCGAAGCAGTCGGCAGTGACTTCACGTAGGCGTGGGTCATGCTTCTTCAGTGCAACGATCATGCTGCCCATTGGGTAGTTTTCTGGGAGGTAAATTGCTGTTGGAAAAGGTTCGTGCTCAAGGATTGTCCGGGTGATCCGGTATTCGAGAGAGTCTTGAACACGCGTATCGTAAAGGTGTGTCTGGTAGAGTGAGGTGGCGAGGCTTGCAATGATTATGGTGCCCACTGCAGTTGATGCCACCGGGTGGCCATGAAGATACTCAAGGAATCTCCAACGGGCCAGGCTGAGCGTAACGGTAGCTGCCAGTGCAAAGTCGCTGGCGATGAAAAGGCGGTCACCGTGCAGTTCCGGATGGCTGAAGCCATGGGGAGCGGCGAGGGCCGGCGCAGCCAACATCGCCGCGATCGTAAGGCCGGCAAGTGACGTCTGCGGACTGAGAAATAGCGTGCATACTAGCGCGAGGAGTAGCAGTTCCCGGCTGCTCGCATACCACTTTAAGAAACCGGGAAGCGTTTCAAGAATCGTAGCGAGTCCTTGGCTCAGTCCATTCTCGGCTGCCCGGCCACCCATTAGTTCTCCGAGCATATAGCCACGATAGGCTAGGTAGGCGAGGCCTGCGAAGATGCCAGTGGCAAGAATTTTTCCTGCCAGCCGTCGGTCACTGATAAACACGATGAGACTGATCGGCAGAATGGCCACAAGGATTTCTTTTGAGAGCAGAGCCAAGAGCATCAGTGTTACTGCGATCAAGTAAGCGGCGGATCGCCGGGTTCTGCTGTAGTAGCTGAGGGCAAGGAGTGAAGCCGTCCCGAAAATACCGCCTAACAGGTAGTGTGCTGTATAGAACCGGCTGAGAAGTGTTCCAGTCGAAGTGACGGACAGAAGCATGACGACGAACAAGACGATGTAGTACTCGGAAAGCTTGAAGTGCAAGCGAAGAAAAGCCGAGCAGATGAGAATCCACAAACCGAGCAGGACGACCAGGGTATTGAGAAAGGCATCCGGTGAAAAGGGGGAGATTGCCTGTACCAGGGAATAGAAGGGTACGGTCAGCGGGGTTAGGTGGGCAGCTGAGAGTTGTTGATAGATTGCTGGGACATACAGGAAGCGATGCCATTCCAAGGTTGATGCGAGGTAGATTATGTAGGCATCATCCGATTCGAAGTGAGGGGAGCGTATGACCAGCCAGTAACAGAAGAGCAGCAGTAGTATTACCGCAGAAGCTGGAAGGAATTTCATGTGAATGACTCCGGCGATGGTTTCGAGCTTGGTGGGCGGGAAGGTTTGTTCACGATCGAGGCTTGCCAGTGGCGCTGGTCAGATTCAGGGAATCGGAGTACTTTTTACATTTTTCAGGCAGGGAAGACGGCGCGATTTTCGTGTTGAGATCTTCACTTTTACACTCCTTTCTTAAAAAACTGAAACTTTTATAAATATGCCTGATTTTACTTTGATCTAAATTGGCGAGATCAGATATTAAGTCCGCTCGCTTCAGAAAGTTTTTGTACAAGAGATTCGTGGTAAGAATCAAGATACAAACGTAACTATTCTGATAGTAAGAGTGTTGATTGATTGAAATTTTTATCGTATTGCTACCAGAGTTTCGAATTTATTGACTAAGTCCTGCAGTACAACAAGCATGCTATGCTTTCTGGAGCTAAATTTCGTTCAATTTTAGGGAACATGTACAGTTAACAAATTGGATTAATATTACATTTTTGCTGTTTTCTATTCTTAGCAGCCGTGATCATCCATTGCCCAGCAACAATCATGATACTCATCTGTCAAAGCTGGCATGGATGAAGGTCTCTATAAACAGGCTTAAGATACCTTTATGAACCAGGCGATACTAACGATTTTGCCTCAGCAACCCAAACCAGTAAACCGGATTGTCCTGCTGGGTGCCAGTAATTTGACTTTGTCTTTGCGTCTAGTCATTCGGCAAATTCAATATCACTGCGGTGGGCCCAGTGAGGTGCTGGCTGCTGCGGGTCATGGACGTTCCTATGGTCAGAACAGTCAGGTGCTGATCCGCGAATTGCCGGGCATTATTGCCAGCGGTTTGTGGTCACAGCTCGATTCAGGCGATGCCCGGCCTACTTATGCTTTTCTGACGGATATCGGCAATGATATTCTCTATGAATGCCTGCCTGCGCAGATCCTGCAATGGATGGCTTGGTGTGTCGATCAGTTACAGAAACAGTCAGCGCAGATTCTCATGACGAATCTTCCGATTGCATCGATTGCATCCCTGCCAGAGTGGCGTTATCTATTTTTCCGAAATCTGTTTTATCCCTCTTGCCGGCTTTCCCGATGTGAAGCTGTCGAGCGGGCGAGAGCAGTTCATCAGGGCTTGATCGAGCTGGCAGCGCGTAAGCAATTTGAGCTTTGTGAACAGAATCCGCAATGGATGAGTGCAGACGGCATTCATTATGCCTACTGGAAACGAGATGCGTTATATCGTGATATTTTTGAGCATTTTGGCACGGTTCCTGATCAGCCGGGTTTTGCTAAGGGCAAGCAGTCATTTTCTCAATCCTGGCAGCAACGCCCACGGTTTGCCTACAAGAAAGTGTGGGGAAAGGAGAAATGCACTCCGCAACCCGGTGGATTATTAGCTGACAACACGATGGTTTCCTTGTACTGATCGGATGAAGGCTATTTCTCCATTATTCCCGATGTATTTTTTGCTGACCTGACTTGCGCTATCCGACGTATACCTGAAGCGTAGAGTGGGGTGAGCCATGAACCTCAACAAGCAAGAATAGCGAAAGCGCCGATACAATGACAAATATCTAGCTTTATTCGTTAAGGATCAGGCAGCAACCACAACTCACTGACTGACACGTAATAGCAGAACCAGCCGAGACTGAATTGACAATCGGATACATATTGGCTGCTAAGTAGCTACAGGTGATATTCAGCCAGTTTTTTAATATAGCACCAGAGTACAATGGAATCTCCGGGGGGGTGTGTAATGATAGTTAAATACAATTTTACCCCTTGATTGCTTGTCAGCGTTTTTGACTGATATCAGATCTTTAGTACATTGCAATAATGCAAAATAAGTTGGTTATTTTTCCTAGGCCCATTCAGATGCAGTTGGCTAGTCGGTGCACGATGCTCCGGGTAACCTGCTGTAGTGCCTATGCGCCTGGGTACCTTTTTTGCTTGCCTCTTCTTCTACTGGCTTTACTGCTGATGTGGATCGCGCCCGCGCATGCCGATGAACTATTGATTGAGCGCAGGCTGAGTGGTGCGGTAATCAACGATCGGATGGCAGCGGCGACCGATGTCACTGCGCGTACGCCCTGGCCGCAGATGCTGGCTGAGCCGCAGCGCTTCACATCCGCAAGCGGGCGCAGTGGAGCTGGCCTGGAGTCAGGCGCGCATTGGCTGAAACTGGATTTCCGCCGCGCTGAGGCTGAGCGCGGCACACCCTGGTGGTTGGTGGTGGAGCCGCTCAATCTCTACGATCTGCGCTTGTACCGCCGTAATGCTCACGGAGAATTCGAGGAGCTTGTCTCCGGCGAGCGCGTGTCCTTCGCGGCGGGACGGGAACGCGAATGGCGCCAATATGCTTTTATTCTACCTGAGCATGGGCCAGTTTATCTGCGTGCTTATGATCCGGGTGGTGCAAGCTTTCCAGTAGCGCTGTGGCACCAGGACGATCTGGAACACCATGAGCGCCTGGGGGAGTTGTTGCTGGGCAGTATCTATGGTGCGCTGCTGGCCATGTGCTTTTACAACTTTTTTCTGGCGCTGAGTCTGCGCGATCCGGCTTATGGCTGGTATGTTGCAACCACCTTGGCGCTGGGCGTTTTCCTGATCTATTTGCATGGCCACGCAGCTCAATGGTGGTGGCGTGACTGGCCGCAGTGGGTAGCCATGGGGCGGGTGGTGCTGCCCAGCCTCTGGGGGCTGGCGCTGGCGGGTTTTATAATGAGCTTCTTCCGTACCCGAATCTATTTGCCTGGCGCACACCGATTGCTGCAGGTCATTGTGCTGAGCTATCTGTTCATCATTGCCATGCGTCTGGCTGGCGCACATGCGCTACCGTCCCTGATGCTGACTATTCAATCGTTGCCAGCCGTGGGTTTGGTATTCTATATCGCGATCAGGCGTTGGCATCAGGGCATGGTGGGGGCGCGGTATTTCCTGTCTGCCTACGGTATCGTGATGGTGGGTACGGTCATTTTCCTGTTGCGCATCTGCGGGCTGTTGATGCCGAGTCCCCTAACCGAGTTGGCCATGCCGGTGACGGCCACGCTGGAGAGCCTGGTGTTTTCGCTGGCGCTGGCGGGACGCATTAAGAATCTACGCCATGCCAGCGAGGTGGCTTTTATCGATGAACTGACTGGATTGCCCAACCGTCGCGCACTTGAGCAGCGCTTCAAGCTGTATGCCGATAGCAAGGCTGACCAGGGCTTCAGCCTGCTGACCGTGGATTTGGATAAGTTCAAGCCGGTCAACGACTTCTGGGGTCATGCCGAAGGCGATCAGGTGCTGCGCGCGCTGGCCCAGCGCATGCAGTCTTGTGTGCGGCATGAGGATCTGGTAGCGCGTGTAGGCGGTGATGAATTCGTCGTGCTGCTTTCGCCCTCAGCCAGCAAGGGCATGGTCTCGACTGTGGTTAATCGCCTGCTGGAGGTGACGCGCGCGCCAGTCCACATTAGCGGGCGCAGCCATAGTCTATCCGCTAGCGTAGGATTGGCGCACTATCCCAATCATGGCTGCAGCCTGGCCGAGTTGAGCCGCTATGCGGATATGGCCATGTACGAGGCTAAGCGGGCTGGAGGAGACACCTGGCGTGCTGCGACAGGGACGATCAGAAACCAGACCGAGTGCAGTTATTGGGACATACAGTAGATTTATTAACGAAACTTCATTCTCACAGATTCTCAAGTGGATCATGAAAGCATGAACTTGCCGGGAGGCGCGCTCAATTTTGATCGTTATTTGTTTATAGAGCAAGAATGTAGCGAAAGCTATGGAGTTTCGTACAATGGTAACTAAATACGATTTTATTTTTTGCTGCTGTAACAACAAAAGGGACACCGGCTACCATGATCCATGAGACCCCTTTGCTATCCTTGACCTTTGCCAGAGTCGCTATCAACCGCGCCTATCTTTACGATGAGGCAGAGTGCCTCAATACCCTGCTTTCCCTCGCCACGCTCGACGAGCGCAAGCAGGCCCAAGTGGAGGCGCTGGCGCGGCAGCTGGTGAACCAGGTGCGTGGCATGGAATGGGCACGGGACGGAATTGATGCCTTGCTGCATGAGTATGATCTCAGTACCCAGGAAGGCGTGCTGCTGATGTCTCTGGCCGAGGCGCTGCTGCGCATTCCCGATGCCGCAACCGCTGACCGGCTGATTCAGGATAAGCTTTCTAGCGCCGAATGGGATCGTCATCTTGGCCATAGCTCCTTATTCTTTGTCAACGCTTCCACTTGGGGATTGCTGTTGACAGGTAAGATCGTCAAACTTGAAGCATCTTCATCACTATTCAACCGCCTCATCAGCCGCAGTGGCGAGCCTGTAATCCGCATGGTGATCAAGCAGGCGATGCGCCTGATCGGCCATCAGTTCGTCATGGGCAGTACCCTTGATGAAGCGCTTAAGCATAGCAGGGATGATGAAAACAGACGCTATCGCTATTCCTTTGATATGCTCGGCGAAGCGGCGCTTACCGCTGCCGATGCGGCGCGCTATTTCGCTGATTATTACCATGCCATCATCGCCCTTGGCGAGCAGACCGGCCAGGGTGAGTTGTTTGACCACCCTGGCATTTCGGTGAAACTTTCTGCGCTCCACCCTCGTTATGAATACGCCAAGCGGCAGGGCGTCCTTGACGAGCTGTCACCGCGTTTGCTGGAACTGGCGCTTGCCGCCAAGGCCGTCAACATTAGCATGACCATCGATGCCGAAGAGGCCGAGCGGCTCGACCTGTCGCTCGACCTGTTTGAAACCGTATACCGCAACGACAAGCTCACAGGCTGGAATGGCTTCGGCTTGGCGGTGCAAGCCTATCAGAAACGAGCCATCCATGTGATCGACTGGCTGGCGCAACTGGCCAGCGAGTGCAAACGCCCGATTCCGGTCCGCCTCGTTAAAGGGGCCTACTGGGATGCCGAGATCAAACAGGCCCAGGAGCGTGGTCTCGACGGTTATCCAGTGTTTACCCGCAAGCTGGCGACCGATGTTTCCTACCTCGCTTGCGCTCGCCGGCTTCTCGACCGTGGTGATCTCTTTTATCCTCAATTCGCTACTCACAACGCCCGTGCCGTTGCTACCCTCATTGTCATGGCCGGCTCGCATCCCTTCGAGTTTCAGCGCTTGTATGGCATGGGCGAAGCACTCTATGCCGCTGCATTCGATGAGCACCCGCAGTTCAATTGCCGTGTCTACGCACCTGTCGGCAACTATAAAGAGCTGCTCCCCTACCTAGTGCGGCGGTTGCTGGAGAATGGCGCTAACAGCTCTTTCGTCAACCGGATCGCCAATGAGCAGATTACCGTCGAAGAGATTATCGCCGATCCTGTGAGTGGACTTGCGCGCTACCCGCAGTGTATTTCTACGCCACGCCATCTCTACGGGAAAGAGCGGCTTAATGCCAGCGGCATCAATCTTGCCGAGGCTGAAGCGCAAATGCAGCTTGACCAGGCATTGGAAAAAGCATGCAGGCAGTTGTGGCATGCCGCGCCGATAGTCGATGGCTATATCCTCACAGGCAGAGCGCAAAACATCCTCAATCCCGCCGATCACAACGATGTCGTCGGCGAAGTAGCGCTTGCCGATAGCAGCGCGGTTGACAGAGCGCTCAGTATTGCACACGACGCTGCTTTCGAATGGGCCGGCAGCAGCGCCAGCGAACGCGCTGCCTTGCTGGAGCGAGCTGCCGATCTGTTTGAAGAACAACGCGCCGAATTGATGTCACTTATCATTCGCGAGGGCGGACGCACCCTTCATGATGCACTTAGTGAAGTGCGCGAGGCTATCGACTTTTGTCGTTACTACGCTGACCAGGCGCGCCGCTATTTTGATCATCCCATCACACTGCCCGGTGTTACGGGAGAAAGCAATCAATTGCGATTGGCTGGGCGTGGTGTGTTCATCTGCATCAGCCCATGGAATTTTCCGGTATCTATTTTCACCGGCCAGATCGCTGCCGCACTTGCTGCCGGCAACAGCGTTATTGCCAAACCGGCGGCACTCTCGCCTTTATGCGCTGCGCACGTGGTGGGCCTGCTGCATAAGGCCGGCATCCCTGGAGAGGTGCTGCACTTCATTCCCGGCAGCGGCAGCGAAATCGGCATGCAGCTGGTGAGTGATGCCCGCATTGCAGGTATCGCCTTTACTGGTTCCACCAGCACCGCCAGACAAATCAACCAGGTCCTTTCCCAAGGTGAGCGCATCCTTCCTTTTATTGCTGAAACCGGCGGCCAGAACTGCATGATTGTCGACAGTTCGGCACTGCCAGAACAGGTGGTGAAAGATGTCATTGCTTCTGCTTTCAACAGTGCCGGGCAACGCTGTTCGGCGCTGCGCGTGCTGTTTCTGCAGCAGGAAGTCGCAGCGCAGATCATGGAAATGCTCGGTGGTGCCATGGATGAGCTGCGTATCGGCAATCCCATGCGCTTCAGCACTGACATTGGTCCCATCATCAGCTTTTCTGCCTGCGCCGGACTGCAACAACACAGCGAGCGGATGAACAGCGAAGCGCGCCTGATCAAGACCATGCCACTCCCACAAGGAAACGAACAGGGCAGCTACTTCGCCCCGCGCGTTTATCAGATCGAAAAGCTCAGTCAACTCCAGCACGAAGTGTTTGGCCCTATTCTGCACATTATTCAATATCAAGCCAGCCGGTTGAATGAAGTGGTCGATGCCATCAACCACAGCGGCTACGGCCTCACGCTTGGTATCCACAGTCGCATCAACACCACCATCGACTACATCGCCCGCCATGCCCGCTGCGGCAATATCTACGTCAACCGCAACATCATCGGTGCCGTCGTCGGCTCACAACCTTTCGGCGGCGAAGGATTCTCCGGCACCGGCCCCAAGGCCGGTGGTCCGCACTATCTGCAACGCTTTGCAACTGAGCGGGTAGTCACCATCAATACAGCAGCGGTAGGAGGCAATGTGGCGCTATTGTCGCTGGGGGGTGCAGATATCCGCTTAACAAAAGATTGAAATCTCCCTTAGAACCTGTTCAAAGTCTTTTCGTTTGACAGAAAAAGTGCGATATTTGCAGGATGAGAACAAGTTATCCAAGTGATATCAGTCGCGAACAGTTCGAGCAGATCCGCCCACTGCTGGAAAGTGCGCGCAAGAAGAC
>NZ_FNPQ01000014.1:0-74315 GCF_900107335.1 Nitrosomonas sp. Nm58
AACAATGTCTGTAAGCATCGTAATAGGTTGGCGCTGCGTGAAGAAGTGAAATGGGTGATAACAGCCAGGAGCGTATAAACAAACCAGACACCTCGCTCATCGCCTTTGCAACGGTGATTAAATTCCTGCTGGAGGGGAAAGAAGATATTGCGTAGAATGAACAGGCAGCGATGCCTGTTTTATTATTGGTTTCAATTACTTAACAGATGAAATTATAACAAAAACCGTGCGTTGCTGCAATCATATGTTACTGTATTTAAAGGATAAGTTTCGATATTTACCCTGCATACAACAGGGTTAATATCAACGCTATCTTGCCATTCAAGAAAAAACCCCGTTAATCCAAAAATTCCAGAGAATTGAATCACCGGTCCATAAAAAAAGCGTGAAACTTTAGAAAGGAAACTAATCATGTCCAGAATAAAACGAATAGTAGTAGCCACAGACATGTCCCAATTTGCGAGCTGGGCCGAAGCGCGTGCCGCCATGCTGGCACTTGAACTGGATAGTGAATCGCTGGATGTGTTACATGTAATTGACAATCTAGCATTGGAATCGCTGCGTAACCTGGCACTATCTCCCCTGGATACAGAGCAGCGGCTGATGGAATCAGCCCGCAAACAGATGGATGAAATTGAACGCAATCTCTCTGATAAATACTGTGTTCCGGTTACTACGACAGCGTTGAATGTTGGCCGTACCCACACCGAGATTGAACGCTACGCTAGCTTTGTAGACGCCGGCCTGGTCGTGCTGGGGGCACATGGTGATGGTTTCGTGAGGGAATTGTTTGTTGGTTCCACCGTTGACAAGGTGCTTCGCCAGTTGACCCGACCATTGTTGATCGTCAAGCGGGAGCCCCGGGTACCGTACCGCCAGATACTGATACCAGTGGATTTCTCACGATATTCCCGGCTGGTGATCGAATTTGCTACGAATATCGCTCCGCATGCGAATATTATCGTTCTGCACGCATTTGAGGTGCCTTTCGAAGCCAAGCTGCATTTTGCCGGTATCGGTGGCCAACACATTGAGGGTTACCGTGCCGAACTACAAAAGCAAAAGAGCAGGCAGATGCAGGAACTGGTGTCGGATTTTGAAACTACAGGCGGTTCATTATCTCATTTTGTAGAATGGGGCTCTGCATCTGCTGTAATCCAGGAAAAAGCGAAAGTACTTGAACCCGATCTGATCGTCATTGGTAAACTCGGGCAGTCCGAGAGGGAAGGAATGTTGCTTGGCAGTGTTACAAAGCAAGTGATTCAGCAGTCGGATTGCGACGTGCTGGTAGTGGAAGGGGCAGGCTGAAGCAACCTAATTATTGTAATCAGGTAATAGTCAGTTCGATCTTTTCCAGCAACGCTAAATAAAAACAATCATTAACAGGCCGTTGAAAAACTCGGCATTTTCATTCTGAAATTTCTCTTTTAAAAGACTGCAAACACTTTGGTTGTTTTTGCAGATCTATTTTACCAAAGAGGCTCATTTTTTGATCAGTTTCTGTCCGGGTTTCCTGTAAACCCTGCTCTTGAAGCAGCGATGCTCGCAGCAATCACTCCGGCGGTATCGAAGGACGGCCTTCCCTCAAGTAAACAGCACCAAACTGCTGATCCATTTGCTTGAGTATCCTATCCACCAGCACCTTCAGACGCCGCAGTGCATGATTCAATATAGTAAGGCTTTTGCAAAATTTTACCGGAGCAAGTCCGTTTTTCAACAGCCTGTTAAGATCACCAGTATGGTACCAGTACGATTCTTGGCAGAGTCATACTAATGTGACAGAACCCTGAAAGCTTGGCAGAGCAGTGTGTCTAGCGTTAATTGTAGTGCTTGTTTACGTGACGCGAGGCTGGCGCGGAAATTGGCCAATCTATAGCCACTCGTGTGCGTCAAGGGGTAGCGAGGCAGACATCTTCGTAGCGAGTCACGAGCCCCGATTCTCGGCACCATGCAGCCGACGCCAGAGCAGGTATAGGGGCGTTCCGGCTAAGATAGTCGCGATTCCAAGACATCCTTCTACAGGTCGCTCATAGAGTGCGCTCCCAACTATGACGATTGACACAAACAGGTAGAATGCCGGGACAAACGGATAAAGAGGGGTGCGATAGGGACGAAGCAGGTTCGGTTCCCGTCGACGCAGGATCGGTACTGCCCCCACTGCGAGTGCGCTGAAGAGCATCGACGCGATACCACTGTAAATCACCAGTTGCTCGAAACTCCCCGATAGAATCAAGGCTGAAGCCCAGAGGCTTTGCAGTAGGATGGCATTGATCGGCGTGGATTGCCTGCCAGAGGTGTTTGCAAAGACGGAGGGAATCAAGCCGTCTTGTGCCATGGCATAGTAGACGCGCGGTCCAGCCCACACCATGGCGCTCACGGCTCCTGCAATCGAAAGGCACAGGATGGCGGTCACGAACCGACTTGCTTCGAAGCCCAGCAGAGCTCGTGCGACTTTATCCGCGACAGGCAGGATCGGGGGCTTGGCCAGCTCCGTCACCGGCAGAGCGTAGAAGTAGAATCCGTTCAGTATGAGATAAAGCAGCGCGACGAAGAGTGTGCCGCCGATCATCGTCCGGGGGATTGTGCGGGCAGGATCGATGATCTCTCCCGCCAGATACGCCGAGGTATTCCAGCCAGAATAGGCATAAAGAACAAAGATCAACGACACGACATAGGATCCAATGCCGGAGACAGGATGAGTATTCGTGGGAGCAAGATGCGCCCAATCGCCTGCTCCGACTATCAGTCCCGCCACGATGAATAAGAGAATGGCTCCCACCTTCAGCACTGTCAGGTTTCGTTGGAGAGTCCCTCCTGTCCCACCGCCGGCCAGGTGGAAGCCTGTGATAGACCAGAGGAGGGCCAAAGCTAAGGTCGTTGACAGTAGGCCTTTCTCGTCATCAAGCGGAAGGAGTTGGAGAAAGTAGACGGCAAAGCTCACTGTGCTTGCTGCAATGGCAGCGCTGAAGCCGATGGAGAAGGACGTCCACCCGCTGAGGAACCCAACGAACGGCCCATAGGCTCGGCGAAGGTACGCATATTCTCCGCCGGCTACCGGAAATGCCGCGCCCAACTCACTATAGGAGAGGGCTCCTGCGAGCGCGATCAGCGCCCCCACCAGCCAAATAGAGAGGATCAAACCCGGATGACCGAGGTCGCGGGCCATGAATCCAGTCGTGGTAAAGATGCCGGTGCCGACTACGCTACTGACAAGGACGCAACTGGCCGTGAACCAACCGATGTAGCGGGGAAGTGTGGACGGGTTTCGCTTGGTTTTCTCCATCTGCACGGCCTACTCTTGTTGCCCCTCTCGGATCAGCGGGACAAACCGCACGAACGTGATGACCTTGCGTTCATAACCTTCTGCAGTTCGGCGATGGAGCTCCAAGGTCTGGTAGTGGCGGCCAACCGGCAGAATCAACCGTCCTCCAACGGCGAGTTGATCGAGGAGCGGTTGCGGCACGTGGTCGGGTGCGGCGGTCACGATGATGGCATCGAAGGGAGCTTCTTCCGGCCAGCCTCGATAACCGTTACCGATACGCGTGTGGACGTTACGGTAGCCAAGCTCCGCCAGTGTGCGCGTGGTCTCTATCGCCAGAGGTTCGACGATTTCGATGGTGAAGACATCGGGCACAATCTCAGCCAGGACCGCAGCCTGGTACCCCGAGCCGGTTCCTACCTCAAGCACCTTCTTGGCCCCTTGCAGTGCAAGTGTTTCGGTCATGAGCGCAACGAGAGAGGGTTGCGAGATGGTCTGACCGTAGCCGATCGGGAGAGGACCGTCGTGGTAGGCGAAGGCGGAGTAGCGAGAGGGTACGAACTTGTGGCGGGGAACACGGCGCATCGCGGCAAGAACGATTGGGTCCTTGATACCACTGGGGATGATCTGCTCATCCACCATCCTGTCGCGTTCGACTTGACGTGTGAGATCTGCGAAAAGTGGGCCGCTACCAGATACTCCGCTGCATCCGGGAATGGCAGTCAGACAGAAGAGGAGCATGACGCTGGTCATCCGTAACGATGTCAGCACGCGAGCTGGGAAGTTCATAAGAGATACGGATCCCGGGTGATGATGCGTGGATGAATGAGCAAGCCTAATATATAGAAAAATAAAAGCCATTTCCTATTAAAGTGAAATATACGTAAGGCCTGATATTTAGTCAAACTCGCTATTGAACGTTCAATAAACCGTCTGTTTTTGCATAAAGTACCAATTTGAAAATAGGATTTTCACCGGCTATTATTTTTGGGAAACCGTAGGGGCCGATAAAGATGAAGCACATTTGATCCGCTCCCGCTGCTCCTCCCACAACGCTGGCGGTTACCAGGACGGGACTTCCACCCGTTACACAATACAACATTGCCTAGCCGCTACTACGGAGTGACCTTGTAAAAACTCAGCACGGGCAGGGAAACCTACTTCCGGCCTTAGCATCCGTTCAATCCTTACTGACTGGGCCGGTGATATAATTCAGCTGTATTTGTTCGTTCAGGAGGTTTGACCATGGAAAAGATATTAGCTGCGACCTGGCTTGCGACATTCCTTCTGGCGGGACAGGCAACTGCGACTGACCAGTCCCAGAAGGCGGAATCCGCCAAGAGCAAGGCAGAGGTGCTGGAGGAGAAGGCCGCGCCCGATGGCAGTAAAATGCTTCCGACTCCGACCCAGCTCATCACTAAACCCCAAGCGCAGGCTGTCGATCCGACCGGAGAAGAACCGTTGGACGGTGCGATCACTTGTCTTGCCCGCAGCATCTACTGGGAGGCTAGGGGCAAGGGTGATGCCGGCATGGAAGCCGTCGCCAATGTCGTTATGAACCGAGCCGGCCATGAGGGCTTCCCAAACACCATCTGTGGAGTTGTCAAGCAAGGCCACGAGCAAGGAGCATGCCAGTTCTCGTGGTGGTGCGATGGCCGTTCGGATGACGCAAAGGAGGATGAATCCTACGCGATCGCCAAGGAAATCGCCCGCAAGGCCCTCAACCGCCAACTCAAGGACCGAACCGGTGGTGCCTTATACTTCCACCATCAGAGAGTAGTCCCCGATTGGTCTAAGGAATACATCAGGACGGTCGAGGTCGGCGAGTTTATCTTCTACAAACCGGCTGGCGGCGAGGCTAAATAGGCTCTGCCGATTGACATCGGTGAGACTTCGTAACTCAACTCTTTAAGCAACGAAAAGCGATTTTCGTCACGAAGTTTATCAGATTGAGGGATAAATTATTAATTTCTAGTGATTGAATGAGCCGATGATCAGTTTTAAAGGTGCTCGTTTTCCAAAAGATATTATTCTTTATGCTGTTTTTTTCTATGTCCGGTATGCAGTTTCCTATCGCAACTTAAAGAAATTATGGGGGAAAGGTCAGCTTTATGGAAATATGCTAAGTCAAATATTTGAACAACCTGGCGGAACAGGATCACCGTTTCATTAAGAAAATCACAAGACCCATGGTGGGCGTTAAAGCCTTTCGTTCAGCAAAGGCAATCCTTGATGGAATCGAAGCAACGCATATGACTCGAAAGGGACAGTTATCCGAAGAAAATATTCCCCCTTATAAACAGTTCATGACTTTAGCTGGATAATGCTGCTGCAGATTAGGACTGCTTAACGCTTTCTAACAGGCCGTCGAAAAACGGACTTGCTCCGGTAAAATTTTGCAAAAGCCTTACTATACTGAATCATGCGTTGCGGCGTCTGAAGGTGCTGGTGGATAGGATACTCAAGCAAATGGATCAGCAGTTTGGTGCTGTTTACTCGAGGGACGGCCGTCCTTCGATACCGCCGGAGTGATTGCTACGAGCATCGCTGCTTCAAGAGCAGGGTTTACAGGAAACCCGGACAGAAACTGATCAAAAAATGAGCCTCTTTGGTGAAAATAGATCTGCAAAAACAACCAAAGTGCTTGCAGTCTTTTAAAAGAGAAATTTCAGAATGAAAATGCCGAGTTTTTCAACGGCCTGTTAAAGGGTAATTGCTGGCGCAGAGCAGAGATGATCATCTGCTCTTGCACCTATAATCACTTCCGTCTTGTACAGTCCGATGATGGTCTCTGTTAAGGCGTTATCATAAGAGTCACCCGTGGCGCCGACAGATGACTTTATGCCAGTTCTTACTAGGCGTTCCGCATACCGAATCGACAGATATTGGCGCTCACGGTTATTATAATGAATCCTGCCCTTGGGTGTGCGCTTACCCGCGCTGCCTCTTCCAGGGCATCCAGGACTAGCTCAGTGCACATTGACTTTGCCACCCGCCAGCCAACGGTACGACGGGAAAACACATTAATCACAAAAGCGGCATAGGCAAAGCCTATCCAGGTCGTCACCTAGATAAGATCTGCCATCCACAGCTGGTTGAGTCGCGATGCGAGGAACCGGCGGTTAACGGGTCGACTGGATACTGCGAATCCGATTTGCTTCGTTTGATTCGCTGCAAATCACCACGCCCCTCCTTTACAAGCCTTCCTGGCGCATTAGGCGCGCCACTGCTCAACATACTATTCAGAGAGCTTGCTAGGATTTCTTCCCAGACCCTCAATATTTGCTAAATATCTACCGAAATTAAACTGAACATGAACTAGAGGATTATTGATGAGAATATCGACCAATTTGTACCTGGGAGGAATTGCGGCGATTTATTTGCTGTGGTTGTGTTGCTGGCTGGTTTTGGAGGACCAGGCTTTCGGGCTGGATTTTTACAATTGGGACCAGGGGCTTGTGGCCATAGCAGCCGCGTTTGCAGCTTTCTTTGCCTCATTGAATGTCATCAGGCCTTATGCCATATTCATGGCTATCCAGGGTTTCGGCCTCATTCTGCTGACGATCTCCTGGCTGACCTATGATCCGAATGGGAGTCATGGCTTTTTACATTTTGCTCAGGCCGGTCCCCCCAATTATTCCAATATCAGTTTTAGTGGATTTGTTTTTAGCTGGGCGTGTGCCTGGGGTTATCTGGCGATAGAGCTGTGGCATCGCTATCCTCCGACTGTGCTTACCAAAGCAGTCTTTTCTCTGCTCTTTTTTGGTTTGGCATTGATTCTGGCGAGTTTTTATTATCCTCAGTATGGTTTGAGCCTCAACACCATGACAGGGCGGCTCGATGCGGTGACTGCCGGCCTTGAGTTTCTGGTATTAGTGATCGGTCTGGGGTGTATTTTATTGAAGGCGCCATTTGTTATTAACTGGATGCTGCTGGCAACGGCTTTGCTGATAGCAAGTGATATGGCTTACAGCGAACAGTATGTGCCGACGGGTATTGAACCCGTCTGGATGTTCGGTCAGTTTTTATTATTATCCTCGTATTTACTGCTTTCCGAAATCAGAAAAGAAAATTCTAAGAAAACAAACGATCTGCATTTCCAGGATAGCAAGAGCGGGCGCTCAAGGTCTGATTTATCAGGGATTCTCATTCTGCTCTCCTTGGGTGGAATATTAATGATGGTGGTGCTAAACCTGATTCAGATTCACCTCGTCTGGAAAGCATTTTTTGTAGTTTTGCTTATCGTCGCCTTAGTAGTCAGTGTCGTCTGGTTGACTGACCATTTTGACGATAGTGTGCAGTATCTTAAAAAGTATACAAAGCGCTTGCACCAGAACCGGCTGGAGCATGCAGACTGGCGGACTGAAGATGGACAAATTCAAGCGACACTCCAGTCTACCGGTCTTGGCGGCTATCTTGATACACTCAATCAATCAGCGCGTCAGCTTAAACAGAATGTCATTTTTCTGGGGCCAGAGAGGCTCTATCCCGAGGCGGTCAGGAGCGCTGAGCCAGGTCGGATAAGTTGTTTTATTGTCATGCCATTCAGTCTTGAATGGTCTGGCGATGTTCACCGAATCCTGTCCGGTGTCTGCAAATCGTTAGCTGTTCAGCCTATGCGGGGAGATGATGTGTTTAAGCCCAGCGATATACTGGTTGATATCTGGCAAAGCATCAATGTCGCAGATTTCGTTATTGCCGATATTTCGGGAAGAAATCCTAATGTGCTTTATGAACTCGGTATTGCTCACACGCTCGCCAAGCCGGTGCTGATCATCTCAAAAAATAACGACGATATTCCGATTGACCTCAGTACCCGTCGAGTGATCATCTATGGCCGGAACGAAGCACATTGGCAAGCAGAACTTGAAACTAAAGTAACTTTGGCAGTCCAGGAAATCATCCGTGCTTATTCTTTGGATACATCGGCTAAGCCCAATATCCTCGGCAGAGCCGGAAGTATTTGATTGCTATTTTATTTTTCTGGCGCAGGAATTTGAGTTGGATAATCTTGGCAAGATTATCTTTAACCCGAATATTTCATAAATTCGCGTGATGATCACGCAGGATTTTGATTAATAGGGAAGTTTTGAGAAAGAGGGGTGTAGTGATTCATACACCCGACTGAGCAAAATCTTTCTTATTAATCAAAAGGCAAGTGAGGACACGTGCTAATTTATGAAATATTCGGGTTTAATGCGTTGATTCCTGCATGTGCAGGATAGGGAAAAGGGGAAAGTTGCCGCAACCGGGATATTATTTGGTATGCTGACAATTATTGAGCATTTGATGCTTGTATAGCCTGTGATCAGAGAAAATCTACCATGAACAATGACACTTTCAATCTCGATAAAAATCAACTGATACAACGCGCCTTCGACCAGATGGAGAAAAGTGTGCAGGGTACTGACTATACATTACGCCAGAAGCTGGCATTGACCTGCCGCATCCTGTTCGATAATGGCCATGATTCAGGATTGGCGGGCCAGATTACGGCGCGTACAGAGCAGCCGGGTACTTTTCTGACGCAACGGCTTGGCCTGGGATTCGACGAAATCAGTGTGGGTAATTTATTGCTGGTCGATGAGAATTTGCAGGTACTGGAAGGAGAGGGCATGGCCAATCCCGCCAATCGTTTTCATGCATGGGTCTATCGAGCGCGACCGGAGGTGCATTGCATCATTCATACGCATGCCGTGCATACGGCGGCTTTGAGCATGCTGGAGGTTCCTTTGGAGATTTCTCACATGGATAATTGTGTGCTGTACGATGATGTGGCTTTTCTTTCCAGGTGGCCAGGAGTGCCGGTTGGCAATGAGGAAGGCGAACTGATTGCAGCCGCATTGGGCAGTAAACGTACTTTATTGTTGGCACACCATGGCTTGCTGGTAGCCTGTAGTAGTATTGAAGAAGCTTGCCTATTGGCACTTGCATTTGAGCGAGCTGCGCGCATGCATCTACTGGCTGCTTCAGCCGGCAAGATTCAGCCAATAGAACCCGAGCTTGGATGTGAGGCGCATGACTGGATTCTACGTGCCCAACGCAGTGCGGCTGCATTTGCCTACTATGCGCGTCGTAGCCTAAAACAGCAGCATAATGCAGACTGCTTGCTGGAATGAGTTCGATTCATTTTACTTCTCTGACGCAGCGTTTCGCGATCTGGTTTTTCCTTGTCGCGCTATTACCTATTCTTTTGATTGGCTATAGCTTACTGCAAACGTTTGAAACGGAGATTCACAAAGCAGCTATCCAGCAGGTTTCAGCGATCGCTGATAAGAAGGTCGAGCAAATTAATTCTTACTTGTATGAACGTTTGCATGATGCCAACCTGATTCAGGCGACCGAGACCACGCATCAGGCCATTGATCAATTTACCAATGTGTTTAATCAGCATGGTATTGATGCTGAGGTTTATCGTAAGCTGGATGCAACGTATCGTGAACACTTTGAGCGCTTCGTCGAGGGCGCGGGGTATTATGATGTATTCCTGATTTCCACTGAAGGGTGGGTGGTCTTTAGCTATGCCCATGAGCATGATTTTGCCACTAACTTGCTTACTGGTCCTTATCGAGATACAGGGTTGGGGCAGGTATTTCGTCAGGCATTGGACACGGGTAAGAGCAGCATCTCGAACTTTGAATATTACAACCCTTCAAAAGGTGCTATTGCCGCCTTTGTCGGTGTCCCCATCTTCATTGAAGGCGAAATGCATGGTGTTTTTGCGCTGCAGATTTACAGCGAGCGTGTATTTGAAGTGCTTACCAATAATGTGGGTCTTGGGAAGAGCGGTGAAACGATCGTTACGCGTCTTGAAAACGATCGCATGGCACTGGTGATGGCGCCCTTGAAAGATGAACCGGATGCAGCGTTAAAACGGACGATTTCTCTCGACGACCCCATTCTTTCGGTTACTATCAAAAAAAGCCTGGATGGCCAGACTGGCGGTGGGACGGCTATTGATTATCGTGGCAATGAGGTGGTCGCGGCATGGCGTTACCTTCCACGGATGAGCTGGGGAATGGTCGTGCAGATCGATGTGGAGGAAGCATTTGCATCTGTATTCCGGGTGCGGACCACTGGTCTCGTGATTCTGGGCCTGACCTTTATTCTTGTCATACTGGGTGCGTTATTGTTCAACCGGCGCGTAGTGACACCTTTGAAAAAGCTCAATCAAGGGGCACAGGCGATTGCATTGGGGGATCTGCGGCAGCGAGTACCCATCGAAGGGTGGGATGAGACGGGGAAGTTAGCCGATGCCTTTAATACAATGACCGAGCGCTTGAATACTAGCTATCGCGAGCTGGAAGCGCGGGTCGCAGAACGGACGGCTGAACTGGAATACGCTAATGCCGAGCTGGCCATCAAGGAAGAAGAGACGCGTTCGGTGGTCGAACACATGGTGGATTGTGTCGTCACGACCGATGAAAGAGGTGTTATGCTTTCCGTCAATCCGGTGGTGGAAAAGTTGTTTGGCTATACCAGCGAAGAGGCGATTGGACAGAATGTGGCTATTTTGGTTCCGGAGCCCGATCGGAGTCAGCACGAGTTTTATATGGAGCGATATTGCAAAACTGGTCATGGACAAGAATATATCGGCCGTCCCTATTTGCCTGGATCGCATGGTATTGGCCTTGGGCGCGAGGTGGAAGGGGTACGCAAAAATGGTGAATTGATACCTATTTATCTCGCAGTCAGTGAATATTTCGTAGGGGAAAAACGCCATTTTACTGGTGTGATGCGTGATATTCGCGAGCATGTAAAAATCATGAAGGATCTGGAAAATGCCCGGCTTGAAGCAGAACAGGCCAATCAGGCCAAATCAGCCTTCCTGGCGGCAATGAGTCATGAGATTCGTACTCCTATGAATGGCGTGATTGGGATGATTGAAGTTCTGCAGCAATCAAGCTTGACCAGTTACCAGATGGAAATGACCAGTCTGATCCGTGAATCGGCTTTTGCATTGCTGGAAATTATTGAGGACATCCTCGATTTTTCAAAAATTGAAGCAGGCAGGATAGAGATAGAACTCACACCTATTCCATTGGCGACGGTGGTGGAAAAGGCATGTAGCATGCTGGAGCATATGGCGACCAGCAAGGAAGTAGAGCTGACTTTATTTACTGACCCGGCTATCCCTGAAGAAGTTTTTGGCGATGCCCTGCGCCTGCGTCAGGTACTGGTTAATCTAATCAACAATGCAATCAAGTTTTCCAGTGGGCAGCAGCAGCCGGGGCGGGTTTCAGTGCAGGTGACCATGACTGAATCAAGCCCGGACCGGGTGTCCGTTGCGTTTCAGGTGACGGATAATGGTATCGGGATGAGTGAAGAAGCGCTAAAGCGTCTTTTCATGCCCTTTACCCAGGGGGATGCTTCAACGACACGGCGTTTTGGAGGAACTGGATTAGGACTGACAATCACTCATCATCTGGTGGAATTAATGGGAGGGGAAATTACCGTACAGAGTGCTCCGGGTAAGGGCTCCACCTTTACCGTACACTTATCATTTAAGCCTTCACCAGCCAAACCAGTCAGTAGCGAGAATGTGATTGATCTGACAGGGCTTTCATGCCTGGTGCTGGGTGGCGATGAGGGGTTGAGTAACGATTTGGTCGCTTACTTGAAGTATGCTGGCGCTAATGTAGAGCGTGCCGCTGATCTGATTGCGGCTCGCGAGCGAATCAAAGCACTTCCTGCTACACAGTGGTTGCTGGTAATTGATGCAGGGCATGAAGAACCTCCTGTGGATGAACTGCGTCTGGCTTTCCGCACTCGATCAAGTCTGAATTCGCATGACCACCCCCATTTTGTCATCGTTAAGCGGGGGCGGCGCCATCGGGGACGCATCGAGGAAGATGGAATGGTTACACTGGATGGAAATATCCTCTATCGTCAGTCGTTTCTCCAGGCGGTTGCCGTTGCCGCGGGTAAAGCAAAACTGGAGGAAGAAATACCTTTCCTAGAGGAGGCAAAACGGATTACGCCACCTTCACGCGAAGAAGCTTTGCGGCAAGGGAAGCTGATTCTGGTGGCAGAAGATAATGAGATCAACCAGAAAGTCATCCGGCAACAACTGGCCTTGCTGGGTTATGCAGCCGATGTAGTAGCCGATGGACGCGAAGCATTGCGTCGCTGGGAAAGCGGCGACTATGCTTTGATTCTGACTGATCTGCATATGCCGGAAATGGATGGCTATCAGCTCACTCAATCGATTCGAACTGCCCAGACCCTGCTAAACCGTATTCCAATCGTCGCCTTGACTGCCAACGCGCTTAAGGGTGAAGCCGATAGATGCCGCGCTATTGGCATGGACGATTATTTGAGTAAACCGGTACAGCTGGAGCAACTCAGAGTAACCCTGGGAAAATGGTTACAGGTACCGGAACATAAGCCGGTCATGCCTGATGAGCCTATACCTGCCAGTCAGCCAACCACATCAGTGGATGTAAGTATTCTTGAAACATTGGTAGGCAATGATCCTGCAATCATTCGGGAGTTTTTGCAGGATTTTCATATAAATGCCAAGGAGATTGGTAAGCAACTCCATGCTGCCTACCAAGCCAACCAATTTGACAAAATCAAGGCGGCTGCGCATAAACTCAAATCATCGGCGCGATCGGTTGGCGCGGTGGGGTTGGGAGAATGGTGCGCGAAAATAGAACAAGCGGCTAAAGATAGTAATGAAAAAGAATTAACCAGTCTGCTGCCTCATTTCGAGGCAGAGATGACGGCGGTGGATAGTTACCTTGATACACTGGATAAAACACGCTGAGGGATAATAATGAAAATTCATGAATACCAGGCTAAGGAGATTTTGCGTCGATATGGCGTGATAACACCACAAGGAATCGCTTGTTTTGGCGTAGAGGAAGCCGTTTCTGCCGCTGAAAAGCTAGGCGGTGACAAATGGGTCGTCAAGGCGCAAATCTATGCAGGTGGACGGGGTAAAGGCGGGGGTGTGAAATTGGCGCGATCGCTTGCAGAAGTCCGGTTACTGGCGGAAGCTATGCTGAATAAACCGTTGATCACGCCTCAAACGGGTCCAAATGGTCAGGTGGTTCATCGTCTCTATATTGAGCAAGGCGTGGACATTCATCACGAATATTATGTGGGAATCGTCGTGGATCGCAGCCGTCAGCGTGCCTGCCTGATGGCGAGTTCGGAAGGAGGCATGGATATCGAGCAGGTTGCAGCGAGCACGCCAGAAAAGATCTATAAAATCCTGATTGACCCCATATCCGGGCTGACTGATCAGGACGCAGATGCTGTTGCGAACAAAATCAGTATACCTCCATCCAGCCTAACCGCAGCGCAGTTTCTACTGAAAGGTTTGTATCAGGCTTTTGATGAGACTGATGCCTCACTGCTTGAAATCAACCCGCTCATTGTGACCCACGACGATCAGGTGGTTGCGCTCGATGCAAAAATGAATTTTGATGATAACGCACTGTTTCGTCATCCCGATATCGTCTCTTTACGCGATCTGGATGAAGAAGACCCGATGGAAATTGAAGCAACCGAGCATGGTCTTTCGTACATTTCGCTTGATGGCAATATTGGTTGTTTGGTAAATGGCGCAGGACTTGCCATGGCCACCATGGATATCATCAAGCTTTATGGAGGGAGTCCAGCTAATTTTCTGGATGTGGGAGGGGGAGCGACAGTCGACAAGGTAACCGAGGCATTTAAAATCATGCTGCGCAACCCAAAATTGCGGGCTATCCTGGTTAACATCTTTGGTGGAATCATGAAATGTGATGTCATTGCCGAAGGAGTCACAGTTGCTGCGCGGGAAGTAAAATTATCGGTACCGCTGATTGTGCGCCTGGAAGGAACCAATGTGGAGCTGGGTAAAAAAATTCTCGCTGAATCGGGATTGCCGATTATTTCAGCAACGAATATGGCCGATGCTGCTGAGAAAGCGGTAAGTGCAGCAGTACGAGGAGCTTAGATCATGTCTATCCTGATTAATCGTCATAGCCGGGTGATGACACAAGGAATTACCGGTAAAACAGGACAGTTTCATACCCGACTTTGTCGTGAGTATGCGAATGGGCAGCAATGTTTTGTGGCAGGTGTCAATCCTAAGAAGCCAGGTGAACAATTTGAAGGCATTCCCATTTACGCGACAGTGCGGGAAGCCAAGGAAGCTACCGGGGCGACTATCTCGGTCATTTATGTCCCGCCTGCTTTTGCTGCGGCAGCCATTGATGAAGCAGTGGAGGCTGATCTCGATCTGGTCATTTGTATTACGGAAGGGATACCGGTGCGCGATATGCTGCGCAGCCGCTATAAGATGGAGGGGCGAAAAACGCTGCTGATTGGCCCGAATTGTCCTGGTATCATCACGCCCGATGAGATCAAGATAGGCATTATGCCTGGCTATATTCACAAGAAAGGACGGATTGGTGTGGTTTCCCGATCCGGTACATTGACGTATGAAGCCGTCGCACAACTCATGGCATTAGGACTGGGACAATCGACCTGCATTGGTATTGGCGGTGATCCGATCAATGGATTGAAGCATCTCGATGTGATGAGGCTGTTCAATGAAGATAATGAAACCGATGCAGTGCTGATGGTAGGCGAGATCGGGGGATCGGATGAGGAAGATTGCGCGCGCTGGATCAAAGACAATATGAAAAAGCCAGTGGTGGGCTTTATCGCGGGAGTAGCAGCCCCGCCAGGCAAGCGCATGGGGCATGCAGGTGCGATTATTGCTGGCGGTCAAGGAACGGCGCAGGAAAAAATTGCTGTCATGGAAGCATGTGGTATTCGTGTTACTCGTAATCCGGCAGAGATGGGCAAACTGCTCAAGTCAGTGCTGTAAACCATAAAGATGCCAAGAGGTTATTTAGATAAGATATAAAGAGGAAGCTAACGATGCATCGAATTTCAGTGGTGTTTTTAATCATTTTGCTTGCAAGCTGCGCAGCGACTGGTCCATTTCCGCCTCCTCCTAAACCTTCTGCAAAGCCTCTGCCCGAATCACAAACGGCACCCGCACAACCGCAACGCCCGGCAGGCCCTTTACCACCCAGTGCGCGACCAACTTATAATCTTGGAGGCTATCCGCCAGCCACCAAGGAAGGTTACATCGATGGTTGTGAGACTGCGAAAAAAACCCGCTATGGTTACAAGGATGAACAACGTTATCGCAACGATGGGCAGTACCGGATGGGATGGGATGATGGATTTGCGATTTGCCGAGGTAAACGCTAATTAATTGCAATGCGGGTTACTCGATACATAGCACTAAATCAGTTTCTTTCTGGATTACGACGCAAACTTATTTATTCTTGTTCTAATTCCGATAGGGTGCGTCACTCTTGGTCACCTTAAAATCCAGATTAATAGCGATTCTTGCTTTTTTATTTGCGATTACGACGCTATCTGCGTGGTCTGCCGACATTCCGGATGCAATCCGTCATGCGCTTAAACAAGCAGAGATTCCTGAGACGGCGATTGGCATTTATGTCAAAGACGTGAATGGCAAACAACCTATTCTTGCTGTTAATTCAGATATAGCCCTTAACCCTGCTTCGGTGATGAAACTGGTGACTACGTATGCAGGTCTAGAGCTGCTCGGTCCTGCCTACACTTGGCGAACTGAAATCTATGCACTAGGCAAGGTAGAGAATGGCATTCTACGTGGCGATCTGGCCATTAAGGGATATGGTGACCCCAATCTCAATCTGGAAAACTTCTGGCTACTGGTTCGCCAGATCCGTCAGACCGGCCTGAAAGAGATTACGGGTGATTTGATTTTGGATACCAGCTACTACAACGTCGCTGCGGGTGATCCCGGTGCTTTTGATGGTGATCGGTATAAAACTTATAATATTTTCCCCGAAGCGGTGCTGGTGAATTATCGTGCCTCAGCATTGTATCTGATACCCCACCCAGAAAATAATACCGTGCGTGTGGTGGCTGATCCTGCTTCGGAATTACTTGAATTAAAAAATAATCTGAAACTGACCCGCGGTAACTGTGGCGACTGGCGTAATCAGCTTCATATTGATGTGCGCAAGCATGAGGGGAATAATGGTCGTGTAACCGTTGTCTTGAGCGGCAACTACGCTATTCAATGCGGCCAGAATACCTATCATTTGAGCTTGCACAAAAGTTCCGACTATGTTCACGATTTGTTCAAAAAATTATGGGTACAGCAAGGTGGTTCATTTCGGGGTTCCGTGCGCAGTGGCGGGGTGCCAAACGGAATAGCGCCTCTCAGAGTATATTATTCGCCCTCACTCGCTGACATTATCCGCGGAATCAATAAATTCAGTAATAATGTTGCTGCACGGCAGCTCTATTTGGCGCTGGGGGAAACGACGATTCCGCCAAATAGCAATGCATCGGTTTCACTGGATCAATCCGATATAGCCATTAGACAATGGCTGTTTTCTAAACGCCTAAGTTTTCCTGACTTGGTTGTGGAGAATGGATCTGGGTTATCGCGTAAAGAGCGTATCAGTGCTTACCATATGGGGGAATTGCTGATGGCAGCATTCCACAGCCCAGTGATGCCTGAATTTGTCTCGTCCCTGGCGATTGCCGGGGTGGATGGTACTATGAGAAACCGCTTCAGGGGCACATTGGTTGCAGGTAAAGCGCATCTGAAGACGGGCACGCTCAATGAGGTGATGGCGATAGCGGGTTATCTATTGGACCATAAAGACCGGCGTGTCGTGGTTGTTTTCTTTGTTAATCATCCACAGGCGGGTAGCGCGCGCTCAGCGATCGATGCGCTGATCAGATGGATATATGAAAGATCATAAGAATCTATGCTGTTCTTGTATTTCATTTTGCACTGAGTCGATAGATATAGAGTGGAGAAAAAAATGATGTCTGCACGAATGAGCGCCGCTTTACGGGTGTTGTTGATTGTGTTCGGTATCAGTTGTGCATCTGCGAGCTGGGCGGATAAAGCTAAAGGAGTGTTTTCTGCGCAACAGTCATGTCCGGCCTATGTTTCCAAAAATAAACTGACTAACCCGGATCATATTCAGCTCCAGGTAGGGGTAAATTATGAGACGCTGGAGGTTAACAGGTCCGATCGTCCAAGCTGGTATCGAATTGTGATGCCGGGTGCTAGTCCGAAGGAACGCTGGGTCAGCGCTGACTGTGGTCAGTTCAAATCTAAGGGTGGGAATGGCGGAAATGGAGTGGGAAGCAGTGCTTGCAAGACGGCTGGTCAGGCAGATAGCTATGTGCTCGCGCTCTCGTGGCAGCCTGCATTCTGTGAAACTAAGCCGCAAAAACCAGAATGCCAGATTGCCGATGCTGACTCTTATCAGGCGCGGCATTTTACGTTGCATGGATTATGGCCCAACAAGCGGCAATGTGGCACTCGCTATGAATTTTGTGGTGAGGTCAGCGTTCAGAAAGATAATTTCTGCGATTATCCGGAGGTTAGCTTAGATCCAGATTCTCATGCTTCATTGGCGGAAGTTATGCCGAGTGTCAAGGCAGGCTCTTGTCTTGAGCGTCACGAGTGGCACAAACATGGAACTTGCCAGACAACTGGATCTATGGAGGAATATTTTGACCTGTCGGTAGATTTAGCCCGTCAATTCAATGAATCGGGTATGGCCTATTTTATGAACCGCAGAATTGGCCAGCAAGTACGTACTGAGGATTTTCTGAATCGACTAGCCGCTGTCCTTGGGGCAGCCGCACCAGAGAGGGTGAAACTGAGATGTGAGCAGGGAATGTTAGTGGAAGTTCAGATGAATCTGATCGCTGAGCTGACGTTGGGCGAAGATCTCGAAAAACTGATGGCTAACGCTCCTGCTCAGAGCGGTTCAAATTGTGGCGCAACTTTTCAGATTGATCCAATAGGGCGATCACCAATCAATGTTATGCGATAGAATTACTTGCATCTATCCTGGTTGTCTGACCGGAGAGATACCAGCCAGACAACCAGGATATGAATGAAAACGGAGACTCAGCCAGGTTCACAACTTGTTATCACTCGTCAAATCAAATGTGCCGGTATGTTCCCCATTGACGATGTATTCATAGGTTCCAGCTGGCAAGCCATAGACTTGCAACGGAAAAACTTTCTCGAATGGTCCCAAGGCAGTAGTACAAGCTACCGTCCCATCACGCGGAATCGTGCTAACAGTATGAATCACGACTTCGAGGCGGTTATCTTGCAGGCGTTGGTTGATTTTACCAAGCGCTTGGCAGTCATCAGAAAGACTTCCCTTCACTTTCAGCAATACCTGAACAGGCAATGTATCCGTTACGATAGCTTTGACGCCGTCGCCTTCAACAAGGAATATCTCGGGTGCTGGCGTTGTCTGAAATTCCACTAGGTGCCAAGCATCCGTTAGCGCATCATATTGAAACACACCATTATGAAATAAGCCGGTCTGTTCATCGGTGTCGACCCGCGGAAGTATTAGAAAGCCATCACGATAAGCGGGATAATCGCTTTGGGAATCATCCACCGCCATAAATAAGCCTTCCATGCTCTGATTGGCGTGCAAGACACGCACATCCAGACGCCATCTTTCAGCTTCTTGCGCATTCATTTTTACGACTATTCCATTATTAACTTCAAGAATCCCGATGATTTCACCATTTAATCCCAACGTAGCTGCCAGTTCTTCTTTGCTTTGGCCTGATGAGGGCTGACCTACCGGAACCTTACCCGCATTCTCAGGATCGGGTAGATCGATCACGCCAGCGTCTTCCTTAAAAGTTACAATATAAGAGCCTTCTATAATTTTTGTTTCTGTTGATGGAAATGATACCAACACTTCTTCGGCTGTATCAGGTACTAATATTTCTGTTGCAGATGCTTGATTGGATAGAAACTGGGATAGACTAAAGATTGACGCTAGAATTACAGCTAGAATTTTTCTTCCTTTCTTGCTTATCATTTTAATTCTTTATTTTTTTAGATAGATAAAGCAAGTCGTGAAAAAAAGTGAACTCTATTAGACTTATCTGAATTCATATTGCATGGCTAGACCAGCAGATCTGAAATGTCAATGTTGCAAATAATCTTTATTAGAGCGCTGCGTGAGGTGTGACGAGTGGGCCATACTTCGTTCAAAATCTTAATGAATGTTCTGTTGACTAAAGGTAATGCTTAATCTCTTCGGGTTCAATTCTTTGTCCAATGGGGCGTTAGGAAACTGCAAAGGAAATCTCCTGAAGGGAAAAATGGCGTAATTCCTCGCTACTTGGGGCAGGGGTAGTCGATTTTAGGTTGCTGCTATTTTATTCAATTTTGCTGTCTAGTCCGCTCTCAGCGATTTCAGCAGCACGCAATAAAGCTTTGGCTTTGTTTTGTGTCTCGATCCATTCGTTAAGAGGTACGGAGTCAGCAACAATACCGGCGCCTGCCTGGACATGCAGCTTGCCATCTTTGATCACACCTGTACGGATCGCAATTGCCAGATCCATATCGCCATTGAAGCCCAGGTAACCGACTGCACCTGCATAAATCCCGCGCTTGGAGATCTCCAGCTCATCGATAATTTCCATTGCTCTGACCTTGGGCGCGCCACTGACTGTGCCTGCCGGAAAAGTGGCGCGTAATACGTCGATCGCATTCAGGCCTGGCTTGAGCTTACCTTCCACGTTGGAAACAATATGCATGACATGGGAGTAGTGCTCGATTTTCATGTTTTCGGTCACTTTGACTGTACCGGTTTGGGCAACACGTCCGATATCATTGCGCCCTAAATCCATCAGCATGACATGTTCGGCACATTCTTTGGGGTCAGCCAGTAAATCAGTCGCTAACGCTGAATCCTCCTGCATATTCTTGCCGCGGGGGCGTGTCCCGGCAATTGGGCGCGCCGTTACCATGCCATTTTCAAGTCGTACGAGGATCTCGGGTGAGGCCCCAACGATATGAAAATCATCCAGATGATAATAAAACATGTAGGGAGAGGGGTTAAGGCTACGCAGTGCGCGATAGAGCGCAAGCGGGGAGGCTGAATAAGGTTTGCTGGTGCGTTGTGAAAGGACGACCTGCATGATGTCGCCATCAACGATATATTGTTTAGCGCGTTCTACGGCTGCGATGAAGTCAGCTTCACTAAATTCACAAACAGCAGTGCTTGAATTGCTTGGTTTTTCAACCGGAATGGTTAAAGGTTGCCGTAGCTTGCTCAGTAGCTCTTTGAGCCGATTTTTTCCTGTCTGGTAAGCGTTGTTAGAATCTGGATTGATATAGATGATGAGATAAAGTTTTCCAGAAAGATTGTCTACTACAACCAACTCTTCGGACAGCAATAGCAGTACATCCGGTGTATGCAAGGTATCGAGTCGAGCATGACCGGCCAGTCTTGGTTCGATATAACGTACTGTATCATAGGCAAAATAGCCTACCAGCCCTCCGCAGAAACGAGGTAAACCTTCATGCGGTGCAATTCTAAAATCAGCAAGATAGGATTCGATAAAGTCTAGTACATTCCCGACATTGATTTTCTTAGAACTGGAATCCTTGATGATAGTGACATCATTGCCATATGCTTCTATGCGTGTCTTTGCAGGCAACCCGATAACGGAATAACGCCCAAAACGTTCACCACCCAGTACCGATTCCAACAAATAGGAATAGGGCTGATTGGCGAGCTTGAGATAAACTGAAAGCGGTGTATCAAGATCAGCAAAAGTTTCCAGTACCAGAGGAATGCGGTTGTAACCCTGGGCTGCCAGGTCGTTGAATTCACTTTGAGTCACACACTCACCTCTTCAAAAAGAAAGAAATCAGAGAGTAGCTTGGCGATAGGATACTTATTAATGTGTTCATCGAGCAGGATGTTTATTCGCAATGCAGTGCAGCGTGACCGTTATGAAAAATTATTCGACGCTTTTTTTGTAACTGAAACTAATTTATTTTTTTGATTAATTTCGTTGCTTCAAGCAGTGAAGAAATGATTGCATCGCAGTCCAGCTCATGCGCATCCCGCCCTTCATTATAACCGTAGGGCACGCAGAAGATATTGCATCCCGCCGCACGTGCTGCAATCGTGTCATTGAGTGAGTCGCCAATTAACAGCAATTCACACGGTTCAATTTGAAAGTGCTTGCAGGCATGCAACAAGGGCATGGGGTCTGGTTTCTTTTTGGGCAAACTGTCGCCTGATAATACGATCTCAAAATAACTCAGCAGGTTAGTTGCACGTAGCAGTGGCAAGGTAAATGCTTCAGCTTTATTGGTAATACAGGCCAACTGAAATCCATCCTCCTTGAGTGCATTCAATCCCTCGACAACCCCGGGATAGGGGCGAGTGTGGGTATACAAATGTTCACCATAATTTCGCTCATAAATAGGCAAAGCTTTGCTGAATAATTCAAGATCTGGCTCATCCTCCAGGCTATTCGTTAGCGAACGTTTCACCAGTTTCTGAATACCCTTTCCTATGAAGGATTGGATGGTAGCGAGCGGTAATTCTGGTTTGCCTAGTTCCTGTAGCATCTTATTCGCGGCAAAGGCGAGATCTGTTGCGGTATCAAGCAGCGTACCATCCAGATCGATGACAACGGCTTTAATCTGGATAGGAAACTCAATTTCTGTTGTACGGCAATCACATTGCAAACTGTTCTGATTCATTTGTTTTTGTTCAGGTGATGGGTAATAAAAAGGTAAAAAACAACCATTACTAAATTTTTGCTAACTCTGCTCGCATTGCCGAGATAACCGTATCATAGCGATGCGGGTCACTGTCTTTGCCAGCGCCATAAATAGCCGATCCCGCAACAAAGGTATCCGCACCTGCGCGCGCGATTTCAGCGATATTATCGACTTTTACACCTCCATCAATTTCCAGCAGAATGTCTTTGCCACTTGCATCGATACGTTTGCGGACTTCTGTTAATTTATTGAGTGCTTCAGGGATGAATTTTTGTCCACCAAAACCGGGATTGACAGACATGATCAAGACTAAATCTAGTTTATCCAGAACATGGTCAAGATAGCCAAGAGGAGTAGCCGGATTAAAGACCAAGCCTGCTTTGCATCCTTGTTCCTTGATCAAACCGATGGTACGGTCGATATGCCTGGAAGCCTCCGGGTGGAAAGAAATGATATTGGCGCCTGCTTTGGCAAAATCAGGAATGATACGATCCACGGGCTCAACCATCAAATGGACGTCAATCACTGCTAGGGTTAAAGGGCGTATCGCTTCACACACCAGAGGGCCGATAGTCAAATTAGGGACATAATGGTTATCCATAACGTCAAAGTGAATGATGTCCGCGCCTGAATCCAGGACGTTGGTGATTTCTTCGCCTAGTTTGGCGAAATTTGCCGATAGAATACTCGGAGCGATACGATACATAATTAGTCTCTCTAGAATTAAATGTGACATTTTAACCGTAAATGATCATTTCGCGTTAACGTTAATGGTGCAGACAGTAGTCTTTGAATAAATAAACCTGCCATTTCAGGATTTATCTACATACTGTGAATTTATTAATTTTCTCAGTCTCTGAATTTTCCCGTCGTATATAAAAAGTAATGATTCTTTCATATCTGCAATTTATTCATTGCAAGAATCAACAGTACGCCTTTCATTTGTAATCGCAAAAATTGCTGACACAAACCTACAGTCTTGCATTTGTATTTGGTTCTTGTTTATTGCAGCTACAGGCTGAATTGCCGGAAATGCAATGGGCAGTAGTGTTACTGCCTGCCGCGATACTGTTATTTTTTTACGCTTACTTTCATCCGAATGCATTTGTCGCAATCCGAAAAATTCTATTATTTGGTTTTTTTCTTGGACTGGGTTTTTTCTGGGCAGCGATGTTTGCTCACTGGCGTATGGCAGATACTTTACCGCATGAATGGGAAAGCCGCGATATCGAGCTGATAGGTGTCATCGCGGAATTGCCGCAAGTGACGGATCGAAGTGTGCGCTTCCGGTTTGATGTAGAGCAAGTGCTAACGTCAGAGGCAGAGGTGCCCGCGCATATCATGCTGACTTGGTACAAAATGCGTGAGAGGCATGAGAAAGTTAGCAAATCCGTGCTTCCTCAGGTCAATGCTGGTGAGCGCTGGCGACTGACCGTACGGCTAAAGCGCCCCCATGGCAACGCCAATCCCCATGGCTCCGATTTTGAGGCAAAAGCCATAGAACGCAATATCCGTGCTATGGGCTATGTTCGCATATCAGAAAATAATGTGCGTTTGGATGAGTGGGTTAACTATCCTAAATATTTGATTGAGCATACCCGTCAGCAGATTCACACACGGTTTACACATGTTTTAGCTGATCATCCCTATGCAGGCATTCAAATTGCCTTGGCAGTAGGGGAGCAGCATGCTATCCCCCGCGAGCAGTGGCAGATTTTCACACGTACTGGCACCAATCATCTTATGTCTATCTCGGGGCTTCATGTGACAATGGTATCAGGTATGTTTTTTTCACTGGTCTATTGGTTCTGGCGTCGATGCCCTCGGTTATCCTTCTTACTGCCAGCGCGCAAAATGGCTGTTGCCGCAGGTCTCTTGGCGGCACTGTGCTATGCATTACTAGCCGGTTTCTCAGTTCCCACTAGACGGACATTTCTGATGCTGGCAATCATGGCCATTGCGCTCTGGAGTGATCGTAGGGTATCGCCGCCCGCTGTGCTCGTATGGGCGTTATTGATCGTAGTGGTATTTGATCCATGGGCAGTGATCTCACCCGGTTTCTGGCTATCGTTTGGTGCGATAGCACTGATCACGTTAGTAACCTTTGCTCGTATTGGCAAAATGAGCGCAATAATCAGTTGGATCCGTGTGCAATGGGTAATTACACTGGGGTTGAGTCCTTTACTGCTAGTGATGTTCCAGCAAGTGTCGCTGATCGCACCGATAGCGAATGCAATTGCTATTCCATTAGTGAGCCTAGCGGTGGTTCCGCTGACGCTACTTGCAATTGTGCCGTTTCTTGATTTTTTGCTATTACCCGCCCATGAAATATTAAGCGGCGGCATGGCGCTGCTGAAATGGCTAAGCGAAGCTTCCCAGGTTGTCTGGCAGCAGCATACTCCTCCCTTATGGACGGTGATTGCCGGTATAGCAGGTATCGTTTGGTTGTTTCTGCCAGCTGGCTCAGGTTTGGGCGTTTTCTCGGGCTTTCCTGCGCGATGGCTGGGAGTGGTGGCATTGCTGCCGCTATTTGTAGTTTCCCCACCCAAACCAGGAGTTGGCGAGTTGTGGTTGACTGTGCTGGATGTCGGCCAGGGGTTAGCAGTGGTGGCGCGTACCGAGCATCATGCGCTGTTATACGATACGGGACCCAGTTTTGGAGAAACCGATAGCGGAGAGCGGATTATTGTGCCATTTTTACGCGGTGAAGGAATCAGTCAACTTGATCTTATGATGATATCCCATGCAGACTTAGATCACAGCGGTGGTGCTTTGTCTGTGTCAGAAGCAATGCCCGTGAAGTTATTGTTATCATCATTGAATGCTGATCATCCTATCCAGCAAGCTGCTAAGAATGGGAGGAAATGCTTTGCGGGCGAATCATGGCAATGGGATGATGTTCATTTTGAATTGTTACATCCTTCAGTACAAAACTATGATCTCAATAGGCGAAAAACCAATGAATCCAGCTGCGTACTGAAAATTACTACACATCATGGAAGTGTGCTATTGCCAGCCGATATTGAGAAGAGTTCAGAGCAGGCCTTGCTTGCGCGCGCGAGCCAGCAGCTTCGCTCAACGGTTCTGATCGCACCTCATCATGGTAGCAAGACTTCTTCGACAGAAGCTTTTATACGACAGGTCAACCCCAGGCTTACCTTATTCACTGTTGGCTATCGTAATCACTTTGGGCATCCCAGTGAGGAAGTCGTTGAGCGCTACCGTGCGCTGGGAAGTCAACTGATGCACAGTGATCGTGATGGAGCAATATTGCTGAAGTTTAAAGATAATGGCATTTCGGTTGGCAGCTGGCGTGAGATTAACCGTCGCTACTGGCATGTGCGCTGAACACAGACTCTAGCACAGTGTGCGCGATCAGCTGTTAACGCATTGTTAATATCGGTTTGACAGCGATGCGTTGCGCGATTTCGTCAGCAGTTTTTCTGGCAGCTACCTGACTGAAATAGGGTCCAATATGGATTTTGTATAGACCACCTTCATTGGTGATGTCAGTCTTATGAGTGATGGATGGCAGTTCTGCCCGTATTTGTGAAAGAAAGCTGTGGGCATTACTGGCAGAACCAAATGCGGCAAGTTGCAGGTAGATTTTATTGCTTTGTGTATTAGGTGGTTGTATAGATACGGTTTTTTTTACTTGGGAAGACGATGCGACACCTGGAATGACCGTTTCAACTACCACTGGAGTACTTCCATTTGCGAGGACGTCCAGTTTGTATGCTGCAGTATAGGAAAGATCAATGACTCTATTTGCCAAGAAAGGACCTCGATCATTAACGCGAACGACCACCGATTTGCCATTATTAAGGTTAGTAACCCGAGCATAACTTGGAATGGGTAAGGTTGGATGAGCGGCCGTCATGGCATACATGTCGTACACTTCTCCAGAAGCAGTTTGTTTACCGTGGTAGCGACGCCCATACCAAGAAGCGATACCTTGCTCTTTGTGAGGGGCGAGTGATGTCATGGGTGTAAATGTTTGGCCCAATGCAACATAGGGGCGCATATTGGCTGACCTTAAGGTTTCGATGCGTGGAATGGCATTGGGAATAGAGTCTAGATTGGACGGTGGGTTGTCAGGTGGGCCATCATCAAGATAATAACCTCCTCCTTTGGTTCTTGCAGAGACCGTTGAGACTGTAGCCGCGCTTTTTTCTTGCGACCCGGCATACTTAGATGTGCCACTACAAGCTACTAACGTGATCAGTGCAATAATGGATAGGAGAGGAGTAAGACAAGATGTCCAGAAAGTAGAAAATGAATGAGGTGCATTTGTAAACATGGGTATACCATCCTTATGTTTTTACCAGTTTAGGGTGTGTTTGTATACTCATCAAAATACCAAAGCCCAGTAGCATCGTTACTAGAGATGTTCCTCCAAAGCTGATCAATGGAAGGGGCACACCTACTACAGGCAGGATTCCACTGACCATCCCCATGTTGACGAAAACATAGGTAAAGAAAGTCAATGTGATCGAGCCGGCAACGAGGCGGGTAAACTGTGTCGGTGCATTGGCCGTAATGATCATACAACGCCCGATGACGACTAGATACAATAATAATAACAAACCATTGCCGATTAAACCAAATTCCTCCGAGAATACTGCAAAAATAAAATCGGTACTTTGTTCGGGTAAAAAATCCAGCTGGGATTGTGTTCCTTTTTGCCATCCTTTTCCGGTAATGCCTCCGGAGCCGATGGCAATGCTGGCTTGTATAGTGTGGTAACCTGCCCCTAACGGATCTTGAGAAGGATCAAGCATGGTTAAAATGCGCTTACGCTGATAGTCATGCATTGCTAATGACCAGAATAATGGTAATACACTTGCAGCAGTAGCTAACAAACCAGCCATCACCCGCCAGGATAAACCCGCAAAATAAAGGACATAAAAACCGCTCGTTGTAATCAATAAGGCTGTTCCCAAGTCAGGTTGACGAGCAATCAGTAATACGGGTAATAATAGAATCAAGGTAGCGCCGGCATAATCGCGTAAACGCAGGGTTATTTCGGATTTATCAAAATACCAGGCCATCATGAGGGGAACAGCTATTTTTAACAGCTCGGAAGGTTGAATCCTTGTGATTCCTATGTTTAGCCAGCGTCGTGCGCCATTATGTATCTCACCAAACAGGGCAACACCAATCAATAGAGCGATCCCTATTATGTACAATGGTAAGGCAAGGCGCATAATTTGCTGAAGGGGAATATTGGCTACCAACCACATAATTATGAGCGCTACGACCATATTTAATATTTGGCTGCTAACCCGGCCTAAATTTCCTCCGCTCGCGCTATAGAGTACGATTAGTCCAACCAGCATCAATAAAAAGATCCCGCCTAACAAGAAGTTATCGATATAGCGTGTGAGATAATGCCATAGGCGCTTGAATTCAATCATAACAACTTAATCACCAATACCTATTATGGTTGATCGACGGTAACGATGTGTCAAAGAAGCAATAGCTTTAAGTTAACGTATTAATTATCTGTTACATTTCTAATGCGATCGATTATTTTCTTTTTCAGCAAGTATGGGCTCAGGTGTTTTTCCAAGAAAGAAATAATCCAATATCTGCCGTGCAATAGGTGCAGCAGTCGAGCCGCCAGAGCCACCGTTTTCAACTAGCACCGTCATCACAATTTTTGGATTCTCTGCTGGCGCATAAGCTGTAAATAGCGCATGGTCACGGTGGCGTTCCTGTATTTTGCTGGCAATATAGCGTTCGCCTTGTTTAATATTAATGACTTGTGAGGTGCCTGTTTTTCCGGCAAAAGTATAAGCAGCATTTGCACCTGCTCGTGCTGCTGTTCCACCAGGGCGTGTTACATCAGCTAGTGCATTGTTGACGTGTTTCAAATTTTCTTTTTTTAAATCTAGCGTATGCATCTGATTGGCTTTATTCTCAAATAATTGGCCTATTTTGTTATCTTGAATCTGTTTCACAAAATGCGGACGATAAGCTGTGCCCTTGTTGGCAAGAATCATGGTGGCGAAAGTCAGTTGAAGGGGTGTGGCCAGATTATAGCCTTGACCGATCCCAACGGAAATCGTGTCACCAGGGAACCAGTTTTGCTTAAAACGCTTCATTTTCCACTCAGGTGAGGGAAGGAGTCCAGCCACTTCACCTGGAATATCAACCTCGGTTTTTCTGCCAAATCCAAACTGACTGATAAAGTTGAAAATATTGTTTATTCCTAGATCGTTTGCAAGGGTGTAATAGTACGTATCACAGGAAATAACGAGTGATTTGTGCAGATTTACCCGGCCATGCCCACTTGGTTTCCAGTCCCGGAAGCGGTGTTGACTACCGGGCAGGCTAAAGTAACCTGGATCATTAATCGAATACTCGGACGTGCGCTTGCCTAATTCTAATCCAGCTAACGCCATGAAAGGCTTAAAGGTAGAGCCAGGTGGATATATTCCTCGAAGTGCACGATTATTGAGAGGTCTGTCTATAGATTCATTGAGTAAACGCCAGTTCAAGTGATCGATACCATCTACAAATAGATTGGGATCAAACCCCGGCTTGCTGACAAAAGCGAGGATTTCACCATTTGTTGGATCCATCGCTACTAATGCCCCCCGATAATCACCGAATGCGCGCTCTGCTGCTTGCTGTAATTTGATATCAAGAGAGAGAACTAAATCATTACCAGCTACAGGTGGGGTGCGGGATAATGTTCGTACGTACCGGCCTGCTACATCTGTTTCGACTTGTTCAAAGCCGGTTATTCCGTGTAATTCTTTCTCATAACTTTGTTCAATGCCTATTCTTCCGATATGCAGGGAACCTCGGTAATTTTCTAGCTCATTATTGTTTTCGAGTTGCTCAAGATCCTTATCATTGATACGGCCAATATATCCAATGACATGGGATAAAAGCTCGGCGTGAGGGTAATGACGAAGTAACCGTGCTTTAATTTCCATTCCAGGAAATCGGTAGCGATTTGCTGCGAAGCTGGCTACTTCAGTATCTGATAAACGAGTTCGAATGGGTAAACTTTTAAAGCGCGTGCTCTCCCGCCTCAGTTTATTGAATCGTTGACGATCTTCCGGTGTGATTTCAATTACGGTCGCTAATTCATCTATGGCTGATTCCAGGTTGGCAACTTTATTCGGTACAATTTCCAGGGCATAAGTCGTATGGTTCTGTGCAAGTATTTCTCCATTGCGATCATAAATCAGACCTCTATTAGGAACGAGTGGCATAATGGCTATTCGATTAGCTTCTGCCAGGGTGGTGTAGTGTTCTCCTCGGAGTACCTGCAGATAAAAAAAACGAGTAAGCAGTAGGCAAAATAACAGTACGACAAAGCCTGCGCTGATCGTAAGCCTGATATGGAAATGACGTAATTCACGCAAATGATTACGAAGCTCAACTCCATAATTCATAGTTCGTTAGGATCACTTTTCGGTTTTTGAGGGATACCCAACAAGAATGAAATCACTGGCCACAATAATGCACCTGTAACACTAGGAAAAAAGTAATACCAGTCGAGGAAATAAGTGCCTCCTAGCATACCCGTTAAAAATACAGCAAACTGAGTTATGAGCAGCATCCAGAAAATTTGAGGTGCTTGTTGAAAGACATTGAATAATCGTAGGCGTCGATGCAGTATCATCCCAAAGAATGTGATCAGGCAATAAGCCAATGCATGCTGACCCAAAATACTGCTATTGCTGACATCCATGACTAAACCAGCAATAAAAGCAAGACTCATTCCAATACGCTGCGGGTGGTTAACACTCCAATAGAGTAGCGTAATCGCGACAAAATCCGGACGAAGTAACAAGATGATTTCTTGTAGGGGCAATAGGTTGAATAATAGCGCAATCAACAGGCTGAAAAAGATGAAGCTGCTTTTTGCTTCCAGCGGGAGCTCTTGGCCAAGATAATCATTGGACACGGCTTCTCCTTTGCTTTTCTTGCGGAGCCGTGCTTCTCGGCTCTTCTTCAGGTTGCTTTGGCACGGGTGATGATAAGGAAAGTATCAATACCTGTCTGCTTCTATTCACACCCGCGATAGGAGTGCACTTGATGTGTGCAAAATCACGTGAGCGATCATGCTCAATATTTTCTACTCGCGCTACAGGTAGACCGGGCGGATAAACACCTCCAATCCCGGAGGTAATAAGTAAATCGTCTTTTTGGATATCCGCGTTGACCGATAAATAGCGTAGCTCTAACTCATTATTTTTGCCGGCACCCGAAACGATTGAGCGTAAGCCATTACGGGCAACCTGTACAGGAACAGCATGATCTTTATCAGTGATGAGTGTGACTTCGGATAACCAGGGGTGAACCTGTGTTATTTGTCCGATGACCCCCAAATTATCTACGACTACCTGACCTGCTTCGATCTCACTAAAACTTCCCTTATTGAGGGTTACCTTACGATTAAAGGGATCGCGTGGAACATATAAAATTTCTGCCATGATCGCCTTGGCTTCTGTTTGCCGGGCAGCACCCAGCAATTCGCGCAATTGGGCATTTTCTTCTTCTAGCATTTGTAGCCGGAAGAGCTTTTGTTGGTTAAAGAAATATTGCTGTCTGAGAGAAGCAATTTCTTTTGTCAACCGAAAATCATTTATGAACTCTCCTGCCTGGTCATATAAGGCTGTTGGTATATGTGCGAGCCTTTGCAGAGGATAGATGATCATGCCAACAGTCTGACGTATTTCAGAAAAGGAATTAAAGCGGGTATCCATTACCATCAGGAGGATGGATAATAATACAAAAAAAAATAATCGTACCTGTGGACTCGGACCAGCTCTGAAAAATTGTGGAACTGTCTCCATCGCATTTTAAATTTAAAATTTCGTTACTGAGTTATTTATTTGAATAACCCATGGTAACTGATTGAAATCAGATCAAAATTCGTGAGCAAAAATCCCGATGGATCGATCAATATTTTCAAGCGCGATGCCAGCACCCCGTACTACGCAAGTGAGCGGATCGTCTGCAATAATGACTGATAAGCCTGTTTCTTCCATTAATAGACGATCAATATCACGCAGTAGTGCGCCGCCCCCTGTCATGACCATCCCCATGGCAGCAATGTCCGATCCAAGCTCCGGAGGGGTATGTTCCAAGGCAGTTTTAACTCCGCTGACTATATTGTTCAATGGCTCGGACAATGCTTCCAGAATTTCATTACTGGAAATTGTGAAACTGCGCGGAATGCCTTCTGCCAGATTACGCCCTATGACCTCGATTTCACGTACTTCCGTTCCTGGGTAAGCCGAACCTATTTGTGTCTTGATGATCTCAGCAGTGGCTTCCCCGATCATCATGCCGTAATTGCGACGAATATAATTGATAATCGCTTCATCAAATTTGTCCCCTCCCACCCGTACAGAATTTGAATAAACAACGCCTCCCAGAGAAATCACCGCAACTTCAGTCGTGCCGCCTCCGATGTCAACCACCATGGATCCCGTGGGCGTCTCAACCGGTAAATCGGCCCCAATGGCAGCGGCCATCGGCTCTTCTATGAGTTCTACTTTACGTGCGCCTGCTCCAAAGGCGGCCTCGCGAATAGCACGTCGTTCTACTTGAGTTGAGCCACAAGGAACAGAAATCACAATGCGTGGATTAGCAGAAAACAGACGCGGAGGATTTACTTTTCTGATGAACTGTTTCAGCATCTGCTCAGTTACTGTGAAATCGGCAATTACGCCGTCCTTCATAGGGCGAATGGCTGTAATGTTGCCAGGTGTGCGTCCCAGCATTTGCTTTGCTGCAAGCCCAACTTGCTGGATAACTTTCTTGCCGCTGGATCCGCCTTCTTGCCTAATTGCAACGACTGATGGTTCGTTCAATACGATACCATGACCACGAACATGAATCAGTGTATTGGCTGTGCCTAAATCAACGGCCATATCCGTTGAGAAATAATTTCCTAAAAAGTTATTGTTCAGGAGGTTAAACATGATGGCGAAATTCCATTAATGATGACAGATTCAGTAAAAAAAGAAGTGATTGAAGTACTGTGGATGTGCAAAAAGTATGCGCTCATCAGACATGTCATGATACTCTATTACGTATTTAAATATAAAGCTCTTGACAGCAAATGACTCTATCATTAGATGATGTAAAACGTGTAGCCAATCTCGCTCGTATTGAAATTAGTGAGGATGAAGCACAACAAGCACTTATGCAATTATCTGGTATTTTTGATTTAATCGAACAGATGCAGACTGTTGTGGATACAGCCGATATTGAACCAATGAGTCATGCGCAAGATATGATACAACGGTTGCGTGAAGATGTCGTTACTGAATCTGACCAACATATGCTATTTCAATCTATCGCGCCACAGGTGGAAGCAGGACTTTATTTAGTTCCTAAAGTGATTGAGTAGAGCTTAAGCGCATTGCCCCTTTCCAGTTTATTTTTTGTAATTCACCATTTTGAATCCTCATGTTGAACGCTAGCCTCAAGCAGCTCGCTGCACAACTTGCAGAAAGAAAAATTTCCAGCTTAGAACTGACTAAAGCGTTTCTTAAACGCATTAAGGCGCTTAATCAAGATTTGAATGCCTTTATTACCCTCAATGAAGAGATGAGTCTTGCTCAGGCGCAAATTGCTGACAAAATGATTGCATCAGGACAAGCTTATCCTCTCACGGGAATACCTGTTGCACAAAAAGATATTTTCTGTGCCAAGGGGTGGTTGACGACGTGCGGGTCCAAAATGCTTTCAAATTTTATCTCTCCCTATGATGCGACTGTAATTGAGCGCTTCAATCAAGTAGGTGCCGTTAATATCGGCAAAACCAACATGGATGAATTCGCTATGGGATCCAGTAACGAAACTTCATACTATGGGTCCGTCAAAAATCCTTGGGATATTGCAGCCGTCCCCGGGGGTAGTTCTGGAGGCTCTGCATGCGCAGTGGCTGCGCGTATGGCACCTGCTGCGACGGCTACGGATACGGGTGGTTCCATACGCCAGCCGGCAGCACTGTGCGGTATTTCTGGTATCAAACCTACATATGGATTGGTTTCTCGCTATGGCATGATTGCGTTTGCTTCCAGTTTGGATCAAGCAGGGCCAATGGCCAAATCAGCCGAGGATCTGGCGTTTTTATTGAATGTCATGGCAGGGTTCGATGCGCGTGATTCGACCAGTTTGCAGCGGGAACCCGAAGATTATGCTTGTGATCTGGAAAAACCACTTGGGCAGCTACGTATCGGACTACCCAAGGAATACTTTGCTAAAGGTATGAGCAATGATGTAGCAAGTGCGGTAGAAGCTGCCATTGCAGAGTATCGCAAACTGGGCGCAACGATTGTTGAGATTTCTTTGCCGAATACTGGGCTTGCTATTCCGGTTTATTATGTATTGGCTCCGGCAGAAGCATCCAGTAATCTATCTCGTTTTGATGGGGTGCGCTATGGCTATCGTGCTGCGCAATATACTGACCTTGAGGATATGTATAAAAAAACACGAGCCCAAGGCTTTGGCGCGGAAGTCAAACGTCGTATCCTGATTGGTACGTACGTGCTATCCCACGGTTATTACGATGCTTATTATCTTCAAGCGCAGAAACTGCGCCGTTTGATCGCAAGTGATTTTACTGAAGCATTTAAGCAATGTGATGTCATCATGGGACCGACCGCACCCGCAGTTGCATTCAATTTTGGTGAAAAGAGCAACGATCCGATTCAGATGTATTTATCGGATATTTATACCAGCGCAGCAAATTTAGCTGGATTGCCAGGTATGTCGATTCCGGTGGGATTTGGTGACAAGAACAGGCCGGTAGGATTGCATATCATCGGTAATTACTTCAGAGAAGCTCAGATGTTAAACATCGCACATCAATATCAGCAAGTGACAGACTGGCATCTGCGCGCACCTGCGCGCCTGCCTGAAGCATAGCAAGTAATTATTCATAATTTATCAGCTACTTCAGAAGTAAAAGGGGTTTTTTGAACATGCAATGGGAAATTGTTATCGGTCTTGAGGTACATACTCAACTCTCGACACAATCGAAGATATTCTCAGGTGCCTCTACAGCCTATGGAGCGCAACCCAATACCCAGGCGTGCGCAGTCGATATTGCGTTGCCGGGGGTGCTGCCAGTATTAAACTATGGGGCAGTTGAACGTGCGATCAAATTTGGCCTGGCAGTTGGAGCAAAAATTAACTCCCTTTCAATATTTGCACGGAAAAATTACTTTTACCCTGATTTACCAAAAGGTTATCAAATTAGCCAGTTTGAGCTGCCAGTTGTAGAGGGAGGGAGTATCAAGATCCAGGTGGGTGAGACCGAAAAAACAGTCCGGCTAACACGCGCGCACCTGGAAGAAGATGCAGGCAAGTCATTGCATGAAGATTTTCATGGCATGAGTGGTATTGATCTGAATCGTGCCGGTACACCCTTGCTGGAAATTGTTTCCGAGCCGGATATGCGCAGTAGCGCAGAAGCGGTTGCTTACGCTAAGGCGCTGCATACGCTGGTTCGCTGGATCGGGATTTGTGATGGTAATATGCAGGAGGGATCATTTCGCTGTGACGCCAATGTCTCTGTCCGGCCGCGTGGAGCAGAGAAGTTGGGTACACGCTGTGAGATTAAGAATCTTAACTCGTTCCGCTTCCTTGAAAAAGCAATCGATTTTGAAGCTAGGCGACATATTGAGATCCTGGAAGACGGGGGGAGTATTACCCAAGAAACGCGACTATATGATGCTAACCGGGATGAAACGCGTACCATGCGCAGCAAGGAAGATGCGCATGATTATCGCTATTTTCCAGATCCTGATTTACTGCCTTTGGAGATATCGAAAGAGTGGATTGAACGGGTCGAGGTAATGCTGCCAGAGTTACCAGAAGCAAGACACAATCGTTATGTAGAAGATTTTGGGCTGTCAAGTTATGATGCAAGTGTACTGATTGCAACTAGGGAAATGGCCGATTATTTCGAAAATACGGTTAAGCAGCTCCCTGCACAGGTTAAGCTCTGTGCTAACTGGGTTATGGGAGAAGTTAGTGGCCGGCTCAACAAAGAAGGTATCGAGATCGTACTATGCCCGGTAAGTCCAGCGCAGTTGGCAGAATTACTTACGCGTATCAGCGATGGTACCATCTCAGGAAAAAGCGCCAAGGATGTCTTTGATAGTATGTGGCAGGGTGAGCATGACGGAAGCGCCGATGCTATTATTGCTGCAAAAGGACTCAAGCAGATCTCGGATGATAGCGAAATCGAAAAACTCATTGACGAGGTGCTTGCTGCTCATTCCCAACAGGTTACAGATTATCGTAGTGGAAAAGAAAAAGCCTTCAATTCGCTTGTTGGACAAATCATGAAAGCATCCAGAGGTAAGGCGAATCCGGGGCAGGTCAATACGATCCTCAAGAAAAAGCTGCTGGAGTAAAATTCACCACAAAGTCTGATCTGTGAAAATTCACTAATATCCTGCCACAGATTCATTTTCTTCCTGAATTCAGGAAAATAAGCATTTCGCAGTGGTTTTCCCTACCACTCAGAAAAAAATCGCTATCGTCAGATTATTTGCAATGAATCAGCATGTAGATCGGACAGCAAAAGCGCTTACCAGGGGATGAGTTGCCCGTCGTAGGCGAAAAATTTTCCTGTATCTGCCAATGCCACGCCACTCAATATCCGTCGCATGCCTGTAACGCTTTGTTCCGTCGAAATTAGCGCATCTCGTCCGCCCATATCGGTTTTCACCCAGCCAGGGTGTAGCAATACCGAAGTGATGCCACGAGGTTTCAGATCAATGGCAAGACTCCTGGCGACCATGTTGACTGCCGCTTTGCTTGATCGGTAGATATAGCTTCCACCTCGTTGATTATCAGCAATGCTCCCCATTTTGCTGGTAATTGTAGCTATCGTTTTTAAGTTGCTGCTGCTGATTTGAGTGATAAAAGCTTCTGCCATCTTGAGCGGGGCCATCGTATTGATTTGCATGGCCTGAATCCATGCAGCATAGTCGATACTGCCAAAACCTCCATCGTCAGAAGGCGGATAAATACCGGCATTATTGATCAGCAGATCAATGGTTTCACTGGTCAATGACCTGGTTAATTGGTCAATTTGTTGATGATCTGCCACATCGAGGGCATAAATTCTGATGTGATCGGGGTATTGAGCCGTGAGCCGACTGAGATTTTCCGCTTTTTCAGGTTGACGGCAACAGGCCATCACATACCAACCATCTTGAGCATATTGACGGACAAACTCCAATCCAATGCCACGATTTGTACCGGTAATTAAGGTAGTTGCCATAGTGTGATTACTCCATAATCTTATATATGAATATAGCTTGCTTAATTAAAAATTACGATATAACAAGGTATGTAATCATTTTGATGGAATAAAGCAATGTAATATAGATTGTTTAGTGGAATTCCAAGTCACCACTACAATCAAATGATAATGTTATACTGATCTTTTCAACAGTACTTTTGGAGATAAATATGAAGAAAATACTGACGCTTCTGACATTAGCCATGTTTACTTTTGCCTTGCTGCCATTTGACGCGGAAGCAAGACGGATGGGTGGTGGTAAAAGCATCGGAACACAGCGTGAATCCATCAATCAACAGGCTACTCCAAAACCAGCGCAGTCTCAAGCAGCAGCACCTGCAGCCGCTGCTGCTGCGGGTGGCGCAAGCAAATGGGGTGGCGCATTAGCCGGTTTGGCTGCGGGTGGTTTGCTGGCAGCGCTGTTCATGGGGGGGGCGTTCGAAAACATCAATATGGCGGATATTCTGGTACTGATCGCCCTAGCAGCCGTGATATTCTTTATTGTACGTATGATGCATAAACCCCGAACAGACCAGGAGTCTCGTCCAATGCAGTTTTCGAGTGCCGGTGCAGATCGTGCTAGCAGTATTCTCACTCCGAACTCAATAACACCATCAGCGGTGGGAGAAATGGGTTCAGCGGCTACGGGTAGTAGCGGTACCACAAATAGTATTCCTGCAGATTTTGAAGTAGAGCCATTCTTGCGTAATGCCAAACTCTCGTTCATCCGCTTGCAGACTGCTCATGGTGCATGTGATTTGGATGATATTCGCGAATATACGACACCCGAAATGTTTGCTGAGCTCAGCAAACAAATTAACGAGAGTGGTGATAAGCCTCAGAAAACTGAGGTAACCTATATTGATGCCAATTTATTAGATGTCACGGTCACTGATGATTTGGCCATTGCCAGCGTGCGTTTTAATGGACAATTGCGTGAATCACCTGATGCGCTGCCAGAGCCATTTGATGAGATTTGGCATGTACAAAAAGATCTCAAGGATCGTAATGCAGCCTGGTTACTGGCAGGAATTCAGCAGCCTTCCTAAGGCGGGTGATGGTTGGTTATTCCTGACATTTATCATGTCAGACCCCGTCTGTCTCATCATGGAGTCCGGCGGGGTTACTCCATTATCTTATCGTAAGTAAGAGAGCTTACGCTTTCTAAGCGGGGTTCATATGAGAATTGCTGTTGTTTCAGATATCCACGGTAATTTACCTGCTCTAGAAGCGGTTGTTGCACATTTCAAACACCACGGTGTTGATACTGTGATCAATCTTGGTGATAACTTGTCGGGTCCGCTACTCCCATTGGAAACAGCGCAATACTTGATGACGCAAGATTGGGTACATCTCGCGGGTAATCATGATCGCCAACTTCTTGCACATGGGACGGAACAGTGCACTGATATAGATGAATTAGCCTACTCTCAATTAACTCCGAAGGAGCTGGCATGGCTCAAGACTCTCTTCCCTAAAGGAAACTTGGGTACTGATATCCTGTTTTGTCATGGTACACCAGCAAGTGATTCAGAATATTTTTTGGAAACCGTTGACGTTCATGGGGCACGTATGGCAACGCGTAAAGAGGTTGATGCACGCCTTGGTACAACTCAAGCGAAGTTAGTGCTGTGCGGCCATACTCACAAACCGCGCGCGATTCGTTCCTCATCTGGCCAACTTATCGTTAATCCAGGTAGTGTTGGACTACCTGCCTATGATGATGCAACGCCTTATCGTCATGTTATTGAAAATGGTACACCAGATGCCCATTACGCCATTCTGGAGTTATTGAACGATCATTGGATCGCTTCTCTCGTTTCCGTGCCTTATCACTATCAATCTATGGTCAAATTGGCGAATTCGCACAAATACCCTGACTGGGCACAGGCACTTGCAACTGGTTATATGTCATGAATGGTACTCAATTGAGGAATCTGGATTAAATTTCTGATCAACGCTATCCTTTTCAACAAAGCAGACGTCATTTACGCTGTGTCTGCTTTATAATCTCAGCTTTTGTCATTTTGCTTCAATGAGTGCTGACCAGCCACTGGCGTGGTATCCTGTTCCTGTCACTGCGTCGATTAACATTCGCTGGTGGTTATTGCATCGAGATTCGCTAACACGCTTGATACAACAACGCTGTAGCAAATTTTCTGTTGATCCGCTCTTTCAATCGCTTGCACCCGCATGTACTGACGAATTGGTTATGATGAATTTGCGCCGAGGTGAATTGGCCTTAGTGCGCGAAGTGTATCTTTACTGCGGTGATATCCCGGTAGTATTCGCGCATTCAGTTGTGGCACGAAAACACCTGCAGAGTGCGTGGCGGGGATTGAGTCGTCTGGGCAATCGATCATTAGGCACCATGTTATTTACCAATCCGATGATCAAACGTGCTGAATTTGGCTACAAACAACTGAATATCCATCACCCACTGTTTAAACGAGCCTGCCAAAGATTGCAAACACCTCCAACTAGCTTATGGGCGCGGCGGTCACTATTTACATTACAGGGGCAACCTATTTTGGTGACTGAAGTCTTTTTGCCAGCCATTCTGAGGTTAAAAATATGATGAATAATGAGCGGCTTGCCGCCTATGCAAAACTGATAAGACTGGATAAGCCTATCGGTATTTTGTTGCTGTTATGGCCCACCTTGTGGGGATTATGGCTAGCAGCCGATGGTCTACCTGATTTCATGATTCTGGCCATTTTTATCATGGGTACCATATTGATGCGCTCTGCAGGGTGTGCGATCAATGACTTTGCTGATCGCCGTATCGATCCGTATGTTGAACGCACCAAAAACCGCCCCCTGGCAGCCGGCATAGTCAGTCCCAAAGAAGCAGTGCTGTTGGCGGCTGGATTGAGTTTCTGCGCGTTCTTGCTGGTATTGCCATTGAACCAGCTGACGCTATTACTTTCTGTGTGCGCTCTTTTTCTGGCGGGAACCTATCCATTCACCAAGCGCTTTTTTGTTATGCCGCAAGCGTATCTTGGCATTGCTTTCAGTTTTGGCATTCCCATGGCGTTTGCTGCACAAACCGGTGAATTGCCTGCCATCATCTGGCTGTTGTTAATTGCAAACTTATGCTGGGTCATCGCCTATGATACGGAATATGCCATGGTTGATCGGGTAGATGATCTCAAAATCGGTATCAAGACATCCGCAATTACGCTTGGACATTTTGACGTAATCGGTATCATGCTGTGTCATGCCGTTTTTTTAGGCGTGATGGCCATCGTAGGATGGCTATTACAACGAGGCGCTCCTTATTATCTAGCGCTAGCAATGGTATTGGGCCTGGTAACTTATCAGTATTTTCTGATTCGCGACCGTAACCCTGCCCGCTGCTTCAAGGCTTTTCTGCACAATAACTGGGTCGGCGCTACAGTGTTTGCGGGTATTGCGCTCGATTCCTTCATGACAGCTGACTTCTAAACCTTCTATATCGATGAAATACAAAGATCTGCGAGATTTCCTCACGCAACTGGAAAACCGGGGTGAATTAAAGCGTGTAACGGCCGAGGTTGATCCTTATCTGGAAATGACCGAGATTTGTGATCGATTACTCAAAAAAGCGGGGCCTGCTGTGCTGTTTGAGAAACCCAAAGGGCATGCCATCCCGGTATTGGGTAATCTGTTTGGCACGCCTGAGCGTGTGGCGCTGGGAATGGGACAGGAATCCGTTGCTGCGTTACGAGAAGTGGGCAAACTGTTGGCTTATCTCAAGGAACCTGATCCGCCCAAAGGCCTGAGAGATGCCTGGGAGAAATTGCCGGTGCTGAAGCAGGTACTCAACATGACACCAAAAATCGTTTCCAGCGCCGCGTGCCAGGAAGTTGTGTGGGAAGGGCAGGCAGTTGATCTAACCAAGTTGCCAATCCAGACATGTTGGCCAGGGGATGTCGCTCCTCTGATTACCTGGGGGCTCACGGTCACGCGCGGTCCGCACAAAGCACGGCAAAATCTCGGTATTTACCGGCAACAAGTGATTGCACCGAATAAAGTGATTATGCGTTGGCTCGCGCACCGGGGGGGGGCGCTGGATTATCGCGATTTCTGCATGGTTCATCCAGGCCAGCCTTATCCTGTTGCCGTTGCCCTGGGAGCTGATCCGGCAACAATTCTGGGAGCAGTTACACCGGTGCCGGATAGTCTGAGCGAATATCAGTTTGCCGGTTTGCTGCGCGGTGCAAAAACAGAAGTCGTCAAATGTTTAAGCCATGATTTGCAAGTACCGGCCAGCGCGGAAATCGTACTTGAAGGCTTCATTTACCCCGATGAAACGGCTGTCGAGGGACCTTATGGCGATCATACCGGCTACTATAACGAGCAGGAAACTTTTCCAGTTTTCACCATCGAGCGTATCACCATGCGCCGCAATCCGATTTACCATTCCACCTATACCGGCAAACCACCTGATGAGCCTGCTATTCTGGGAGTAGCTCTGAACGAGGTATTTGTACCCTTGCTACAGAAGCAATTCACCGAGATCGTTGATTTTTATCTGCCACCAGAGGGATGCTCCTATCGCATGGCCGTAGTCAGCATGAAGAAACAATATCCCGGGCATGCCAAACGTGTGATGTTTGGCGTATGGAGTTTCCTGCGCCAATTTATGTACACCAAATTCATCATTGTCACAGACGACGATATCGATATCCGCGACTGGAAAGAAGTCATCTGGGCGATTACGACGCGAGTTGATCCAGCGCGAGATACCTTGATTGTGGAAAACACTCCGATTGATTATCTGGATTTTGCGAGTCCCATCTCAGGTCTGGGTGGGAAAATGGGGCTCGATGCTACCAACAAATGGCCAGGAGAAACAGCGCGTGAATGGGGAAAGCCAATCGAGATGGACGCCGCGGTCAAAGCGCGTATCGATCGACTCTGGGATAAATTTCCTTTCTAAGATAATATTTGGGTAAATTTTCAATGATGAACGGAAAAGATCCAATTAAAGTCTATTACAACTCCGCTTGCCCTGTATGCAAGGCCGGTATAGAGCGCCAGAAAGGCAAAATGGAGGGGTGTGCGATTGAATGGAAAGACGTTCACTTAAACTCCCAATGGGTCTCCGAGATCAACTCGGAGATTGAACCGGTTCGCGAGCGACTACACGTCGTCGATAGGTGTGGCCAGGTGCATATTGGTTTTGATGCGTTTCTGGTGATTTGGCAACATTCTCCCTATGAAAAATGGAAGGCAAGGCTGTTCGGTTTACCCATCATCAAACAACTATGCCGGATTGCCTACAATCTATTTGCAGCAGCTTTGTATAAGTGGAATAGAGCGAAAAAGCATTGGTAGCTTTATAAGGCAGCAAAGGCAAGATGCAACCCTTTTGGTGAGCTTATTGCTATATTCGCAAGTATTTTTGTTCATGCTATTGACACAATACGGCTGATGGATAATTCTGATTAATTGTTTTCTATCGTGCAAATACACATCTCAGCTGCTGAGTCATGTAAATACTGGCATAAGTCGTAATGACTAATCGATGATTCGGCCTAGTAGTGTTGCGCGGGTGTGTTCAGCTTTCTCAGCAATCAACTGAGTAGCGGCCTCGACCTGATTCCAGGTATTCCACAGGAGGACTCCGCGTACATGCCCATCACGCAAATAATAGATCACTCCTTTGCGGAAGGGCTCCTTCCAGTCCTCGATGATATCGAGACCAGCATCAAGCTCGCCAACTGCTTCGTATCCCAGATCAAATAGATCAGAGTAGAAAAAAGGCTGGTGGTGGTAGGGATTCGACTGACCGGCCATGTTCTTGCCAGCTATTTCTCCCATGATATTTGCGTTATCTTCATGTTCTACACGTATCCGTTTTTCCAGGAGTGGACTGTAGAAATTGACTACATCGCCTGCAGCATAAATATCGGGATTACTCGTACGGAGCAACTCATCGACTACGATGCCATTATCGATTCTTAGTCCTGCTTGCTCGGCGAGATCAGTGTTGGGCTGGATTCCCAGTCCGGCCACGATTCCGTCAGCGGATATTTCAGTGCCATTTTCTGTAATCACAGTCCATTTTGTACCTGTTTTCCGAATGGATTTAACCGTATCAGATACATGAATGGTGATGCCTTTTTCCCGATAATAGTTATTCAAGTATTCTGAGAGTGCCTGTGGATAGACACGAGCGCCAATACTGGCTTCAGGAAAAATCATTGTTACCTGTTTATTGTTCATGGCAAGTGCGGCAGCAATTTCTGAACCTATGAAGCCGCCACCGATGACAACAAAATCTGCACCGTGCTCGCATAATTCGCGTAATTTCCGGTAATCATCCACAGTTCTAAAGTAGATGATATTTTCATCTGAATCGGGCAACCGTCGAACTAACCCGCCAGTAGCGAGTAAAAGTTTTTCATAGCTATATACATTTCCGGCATTATCAGTTGCAGTTTTTTTCGCCGGATCAAGGTTCACTATTTTTTTGCCTAAATGTAAGGCAACATCGAGATTATGCTGGCTACGCCAAATCGACTCAAATTGCGCGTCTTTCCATAAAGATTTGGATAGAGGAGGGCGATCATAGGGTGGGTGTAATTCTTCACAGATCATGGCGATCGCACCATTTGAGTCAATTTGGCGGATACCGTGAATAGCTGAATCGGCAGCCATTCCACCGCCAACAATGAGGTATTTGTGATGTTTCATGGTAGCTCCTTTATAGATGCACACTAAAAACTTATCACCTGCGCTTGTCAAAGTGTTTTGAAATATATTACTCCGAAAATTTTGCCTGTATTGACTTTTTAATGGGTTTAAATAACTGGATCGCTCATTAGCTGTCCTGTGTTAATGGCAAAAGGCAAGATGCGCCCCCTACGCGTTGCATTTAATTAGATAAAGCAACAACATAGCTTGACGGTATAATTTACTATGGGCATATTATTTTAATAAAGACTGAAATCAGCAAGATAAATATAAGATGAGATACCCGTCGCAAGGGGTGCTTAGGGTAACGCTGCGATAATGTACATTAAATAAGATCAATGAGTGATCTTCATTGTCTTTGTCCACTAGGAAACATGGAAAAAGTAAGGCTTTCAAAAATCATGTCTGAACGGGGCCTATGCTCACGCCGCGAAGCGGATACCTTCATCGAACGCGGGTGGGTATACGTGGATGGCGTAAAAATCACCGAGCTTGGCACCAAGATCCACTCCAACCAGAACATCACTCTCAACAAGCAAGCGCAAGCCCAACAAACCCAGCGTGTCACCATCCTGCTGCACAAGCCCATCGGCTATGTTTCCGGTCAGCCGGAACCCGGCTACCAGGCGGCAGTGACGCTCCTCACTGCGGGCAATCACTATAAGAACGATCCCTCGCCGCAGCAGTTCTCCTCTGCGCAACTGCGTGGTCTTGCCCCTGCCGGACGTTTAGATATTGATTCTACTGGATTGCTGGTGCTCACGCAGGACGGTCGTATCGCCAAGCAGCTGATCGGCGCCGATTCACAAATTGAAAAGGAATACCTGGTGCGAGTGGAAGGCAAGTTGGACGATAAAAGCCTGCGCTTGCTCAATCATGGTCTCAGTCTTGACGGCGTACTGCTCAAGCCTGCACGCGTGACGTGGCAGAATCAGGATCAGTTGCGCTTTATTTTGAAGGAAGGCAAGAAGCGCCAAATCCGCCGTATGTGCCAACTGGTCGGGCTTAACGTGATGGGCCTCAAGCGTGTGCGTATCGGCAAGGTCAGGCTGGGTGATTTACCGAAGGGACAGTGGCGGTATTTGCGGGAAGACGAGCAGTTTTAGCACCTGGGTTTAGACAGAATTTGTGTTGGCTACTCCTACTGGAATATCTCACCTAAAAAATTGGTAATCGACTGATAAGCCCGTTTTGCTGCTACTTCCTTATAGACTGTACCAAAACTGGGATTGTTCGCCACAGGATTGGTAAAAGCATGCATGGTGCCACCATAGACATGTACCTGCCAGTCTACATTCGCCTCAGTCATTTCTTTTTCAAAAGCGAATACTTGTTCTGGCGGCACCATGGGATCATCATGGCCATGTAGACAGAGGACTTTAGCGGTTATTTTGTCATTGGCTACATTACCTGGTGTAAAAATGCCATGAATGCTGATGACGCCTCGCACATCAGCGCCAGATCGAGCCAGCTCCAGTACACACATACCCCCGAAGCAGTAACCCATGGCAGCGATGCGTGCTGTATCAACTTGTGGCAGCTCACGCACTGCAGGTAATGCAGCGTTAATTCTTTGTCTCAACCGAGTTCGATCACTTGCATAGGGATTCATGAGTGCTGCATTGCCTTCGGTATCCCCATCGCGACCAAAAATACCTTTGCCATACATATCCAGCGCAAAACCCACATAACCCATAGCCGCGACTCTTTCAGCCGCCTTGCAGGCAAATTCGCGCCGACCACTCCAGTCATGCGCAATCAACACGGCCGGTTTGGGGGCGCCTGTTTCGTTATAGGCAAGATAACCTTCCAATTGGGTATCGCCATCCTGATAGTCAATGTATTTTGTGAGCATATTTATTCCTTCCTTTCTAAATTGATGGGGTTTCTTTAATCTATAAATAAAATCACCTAATCCCAAAAAGATCAAGCCACAATACAATATACACAAACGTTGGATACCATTCAGACCAAAACTGTGCGTATCCTCATGAACGATTTCTTTGAAGACCCGTGCTTCACTAATTTTTCTATTAAAGAGAATGAGATAGCCCAGAACAGGTATTGATAGGGCAAGCTTTGGAATCCACTCGTCGGTACACGCTATATAATCTGACCAGCGATAACTGTAAATAAATGCTTGCTCTTGCTATCAGGCTTGCAATGATTTCGGCTATGTAATCTCAGCGCAATAGTACCGGTGCAAGGAACGTCATTTGTTTTTAGCAGAGCCTCCCATTGAGAAATTCCAGCATTCCACCCATTTCTGTGTGGCGAATACGGGTAATTCCACCATTATTGATTTTAATGCGATAGAAACCAGTCGGTGCTGCATGAATTGTTTTTACGATCAGTGCGCGAATGACACCTGCGTGTGCAACGATAAGACAGTGTTTATTGCGATAACGCTCAACGATTTCGTCATAGGCTAAGTCGACCCGATTGACAAATTCATCGAGTTTCTCTGCACCTTGAGGCCGGTGGTTTAGCGGATCTCTCAGGAAAGCCTGAAACTCATCCGCTTTACCCATTTTAATTTCAACGTGACTAAGTCCTTCCCACGAACCTAATCCCACTTCTTTAAATCGAGGTTCAACAGCAACATCTATTCCGTGACGTTCCCCTAGCGCGTGTGCGAACGCCAGGCAACGTTGAAGCGGGGAAGTGATGATCTGCTGCCACGCATTATATTCACCCACAGCATCCCACATCTGAGACCAGCCTTTTTCGGTGAGAGGATCGTCGATGTTATGGCCACGATAACGGTGTCCACCAACAGGTTCGCCGTGACGAATCAAATCAATAACAGTTTCTGTCATAAGTAAAATTGGGGTGCAGATAATTTTTGATGCCGTAGTTTATCTGATCGTAGTGAAAAGTGACATGGACCAATAAAACAGAACTACCTTAGTTATTCAACTAAACTGCAGATTGAGAAACAACTGCAAGAACAGAAGCCGCAAGAAACTTGAGTATCCAGTTAATATATTATACCGTTGGTTCAGAAAAACCCCGCAGCCTGGAATTGAGAAAACTGCTTAGTTTGAAAAAATAAACTGATATTTCATGTGGATACAAAAACAACTCCATCTTAGACCCCGCACACGCGGATTTCACCTGGTAACGGATGAAATATTGCAGCAGCTGCCGGAATTAACAAGTGTCGGCATAGGCATCATGAATATCTTTATGCAGCATACTTCTGCATCGTTAACCCTTAATGAAAATGCAGACCCGACAGTACGCCAGGATTTTGAGGATTACTTCAATCATGCAGTACCTGAGGACGCGCCGTATTACCGACATATGGACGAAGGAAGCGATGATCTTCCTGCGCATTTAAAATCCAGTTTGCTAGGTAGCAGCTTGACCATCCCCATCACTCATGGCCGGTTGAATCTGGGTACATGGCAGGGGATTTATTTGTGCGAGCATCGCAATTATGGAGGAAGCAGGCGCCTGGTTATCACCATCAATGGTGAATAATGCCATCGACCATTCGTATCATATGATGTAAGCGGTAGAAAATATGTACAAACGGGTGATAAAGCTGTGATTGACATTCTCCCCGGCCTGAAGGCCGAGGTTTGCCGCGCAACGGATCAATTAAGCGCTTGTGATAGGTGTGCTTTGAAATAGGGTAGAAAAATGATGAGTCCGATGATGATGGCGCCAATAGCGCTGATCAGTACGGCGCCTGCGGCCACATCTTTTGATTTTTTAATGAGTGGATGCGGAGTGGGGGAAGCGGCATTGCATAAAAACTCAATGGCAGTGTTTAAAGCTTCTGAAACCAATACTGCCAGGATAGCCAAAATAGCAAGGCACCACTCAACAGAATCAATCTGAAAGAACAGTCCGCAACCGATGACAAGAATGGTCGCAAGCAAGTGAATCCGGGCGTTATGCTGACTCTTTATCAATACTGCAATGCCAGCAAAGGCGTAATTGAAACTTTTGATTCTGGCAGCAAATGAGAAGGTAGATCGCTTATTCAAGTTTTTCCTTATTGATCCGGTTGTTGCGTGGCATTCTAACTTCAGTCAGCATTAGATGCTATCCGCTATTTGTATCAACTCACTTCGTCAGTGTTTTTTAGAAGGCTCGTGCCTGATTCGTACCATAGTCCAATTGTTCATGTTGCATGAGTCGCTAAGATGCAGGCAGAGCACAAACAGATCTTTCTCTCCAGAAATATTGCTGCGACCATTTCACACAGGAACCAATATGAACACTTTTTTAGCGAGCATGCTCACCGGAATTTTTTCGCTTAGCCTGGTAACTGAGGCGATCTATGCCTCTCCACGCATAGATAATACACAGGAAACACGTTCCCCTAAAGCTATTGCCGCGAAAGAAACGGATATTATGGCGGATCGAGACAATGACCGGCTGTCGGATGGATTACAGACGCACATTGCAGGTATGGCGAAGGATGATCTTATCAATGTGATTGTTACCTTTGTCGGGCCGGGAAATAATCAATCCAATGCTGCGGCAGCGCAACAAGCAATTGGGCCTTTCACGTTGCAGCGTGAGTTCACCCTTATCCATGGATTCCAGGCAACCATGACAGCTGGGCAGGTTAAAATGCTTTCCCATATTCCTAATATTTTTCGAGTAGAAGAAGAGCCTATCGTTACTACCCAATTATCAGGTGCTGCAAGTGATTTTGGCGCAGTCGCAGCCAGGACTAATTTTGGAGTGAATGGTAGTGGAACCGGTATTTGCATTGTGGATACCGGTATCGATGCGAGTCACGAACAGTTTGCAGGGCGAACGATTCATTTCCTTGATATAGTCAACAGCAAGTCTGCTCCTTATGATGATCATGGTCATGGCACGCATGTTTCCGCCATAGCATTGGGTGGTGGCGGCACAGGTGGAAACTCGAAGATTGCGGGTATCGCTCCTGCAGCTTCCATCTACGCGACCAAAGTGCTTGATGCGGCTGGTAGCGGGAGTGGGGAGTGGTAGCCAGATTATTGAAGGTATCCAATACTGCGCTAATCAGACAGATGTGCAGATTATTTCCATGAGTTTAGGTACGACAAGTGCTTCGGACGGACAGGATGCCATGAGTTTGGCAGTAAACTGCGCATCAGATTCGAATTATCGTGCTAGCTGTAACGTTACGCCTATTAATTCTAAAATTGTCGTTGTTGCTGCAGGAAATTCAGGTTCTGCACCGAGCACAATAGGTGCACCTGGTGCGGCAGAGAAGGCAATTACGGTCGGCGCTGCTGCTAACTGGTCGGAGGATGGCAAGGGTGTTTACTTGGCAGCTTTCTCCAGCCGTGGACCGACGCTTGAGGGTCGCATCAAACCTGATATTACCGCACCTGGCGTACGTATTCTGTCGGCCAAGGCAAGTGACCCGACCGGTTATATCAGCTATAGCGGTACTTCTATGGCGACACCTTTCACAGCCGGATCGATCGCGCCGATGCTGGAGCAAAATCCTTTGCTCATGAATAATGCCGCTCCTGTCGATGCCGTACGTGACTTGCTGATCTCCTCAGCACAGGAGCGTGGTGAGCTATCGAATAATGGACCCATCATGCCTGACAATGAATACGGTGCAGAATTATTGGATGTCAATCGTGCTGTAGCACAAGCAGGAGGGGCGATACTGCTCCCACTTTATTTCCATAAATTTGGTAAAAACCACCGTCTTTAGACGGTGACCTTGACTTTAAATGTGTTGACTCATGCGCGTTTAGCATGGTGCGGGTAGACGACTTTAGTCGTCTGCACCCAAGCTGCGCTAACCCACCTACTTTCAGTAGGTGGTAGTTTAGTTCCTCGCTATCATCGATATAAGGAGGTGGTAAATAATGGAAGTCAACAATTAATTGGCCCCATGTGGCCTATCAGGCGAGTACTGTGGCGTTGGGCGACCGGAAACCATTTATTACCTACCGAAATTGACAGCGGCGGCAGGTAACTATTACATAGGGGTGTCTTCCTATTCTGGCAGTGGTAATTTCTTACTGGAAGTTTCAGGGTCCTCTGCCTCATCCTCCAACAAGCTGCCTGTAGCAAGTTTTACTGAAATATGCACCAACCTGAATTGCGCTTTTTCTGATACTTCCAAAGATGAAGATGGCACTATCGTCTCCTGGCAATGGAATTTTGGCGATGGGTTCGAATCGACACTGCAGCAGCCTAATTACGAATATTCCATAGCGGGCGAGTATATGGTCACACTGATAGTCAAAGATAATCAGGGCGCAAGTAATGGCAGTAGCCACCCGATCAGGGTGATCGCTCCTGCTACTGATAAACAAGCGCCCGTGGCAAATGCCGGTGGTCCTTATGTAGCGACCTTATCCAAAGGAAAAAGCGTTTCTGTTCTAATGGATGGAAGTGGATCAGTGGATAAAGACGGCACTATTGTTTCCTGGAATTGGACGGAGAATGGTCAACCAATTGGGTCAGGTGAGAAAGTAAGTGTTAACTTCAAAGAGGGCTTACATACCGTCCGTCTGACAGTTACTGACAATGATGGACTTACTGGTTTGCACGAGACCACCGTAGCGGTGTTAAAGGGAGGAAACGGTGGGGGAGGTGGGAGGGGTCCTGACTGTTCAGCTAATCCGGCTCATCCAAAATGTAAATAGTTAGGTTTTAGTAAGATAGCTCCCGGCAATGCCGGGGGGGTGATTGCAATTCTCAGCAGCACTTATTTTTATCGACATTTTCTCACCGTATTGTTTACGACTTGCCTTCTTGTCATTTCTGATTTGTTAATGAGGGAATAAAAGCAGTCAACTAGGGTAACCGGGATTAACCCGAATATTTCATAAATTGGCACGTGCCAATTTATGAAATATTCGGGTTAATTGGTGAATGTTAGGGTGCAGTCAGCGCAGGACAAGCGCACTGGGGTGGTGAATTAATATCGAATAATGATCATTTCGACGTGATACCCATCCACGAATTTCCAGTGGTTTATGAAGGTAGCTTTCCAGCGCTGGAAATAAAGCAAGGTTGTCATTGTCGATTCGAATATCGATCTTACTGTTGAAAATCAGACGACTATAACGTTTGGTTCGTTTCAATGAAACGGGCGTTCCCAGGAAACGCTGCCAGCCACGTGATTTCTGCGATATCTGTGTGAGTGGTCGTGGCTTATAGTCAGGCAGCGACCAAATCCCTAATTTTTGTCTTTCTGCTCGTTGTTGTGCTCTGATCATTGCGTCAGCATAACGAAGATTTGGAGGTAACAAATTCACCATAGCCAATCCTTTTTCCACCAGCATGAGATTAAGGTGTTCCCCATTTGACAGGTGTAGATGAGCAAGCAATCTTTCGTAATGATCCTGCTTCTGCCGATCATACTCCAAGGACACATTCCGACCTTGAAGTTTTCTTTGTAGCCATTCTTTCGCGGCCATGCCGCCTGGCTCACCATCGCGATAACGGCTTTCGATTTCAGGTGCATTGATACCGAGTAATCTTACGCGCTCCCCCTTTTTTAGCACGATGGTATCCCCATCCAGCACTTTGGTAACATGATGCAAGGATCGCTGAATGGGAGCTGGCAGTCTGATTGGCTTGGCATCAGGAGTAGGGGCATCTGAATAGGTGACTCTACCTTGTGCATCTTTCGAGCGATAGATTGTGTCGGCAGAACAGGCAGGCAGGTATAAACAAATGAAAACCGCCAATAAGCGGGATGATATTTTTATGGTCGGTTTTATGTATTGCATTACTTTATAATGGATTTGTATAGTACCTTTTATTGGGTAGTGGGCTAGCTGTGGTTCTACTATTTAAGGAAACTTGCAGCCTTTCTCGAAGAGAATGATTTGCCGTGGAAATTGATAAAACGATTGATGCAGCTTCGATCCGATATCGGTATTGAATGCAGTTGCATTGATTATTTTTTTACAGTGCAGCAGTACTGCTGTTTTTTTATTGTAGCCGGTACTTTCGCGGAATTACCAAATATCATTTGGTTCTCAGGTTCGATGGTCTTGGCCATTTTTAATAATATCATTAGCTCGTATATGCGGGTACCTGGGATAAAGCATGATCTCAGAGCGCATCTATCAACATTTTGTAGAAGAATAGTCACGAATCGCTAATTTTTTATAAATAATCAAAAGATGAAGGCATCTTCATAAGGAATCTAGATTAAAATTCAACATTCTGCTTAAATATATAATTCCATAGTTAGTTGTAAGCAATGTCTGAACCTCTGATCGAAATCAAAGATCTCGCCTTTTCCTATAGTGCTCGTCCCATTCTGAAAAGCGTCAATATGACCATGTCTCGAGGCAAGGTCATTGCTATCATGGGAGGAAGCGGTTCTGGTAAGACTACCCTATTGCGTTTGATTGGGGGGGAAGTCAAGCCCACTGCAGGTTACGTCAAAGTCGCGGGTCAGGTAGTACATAAACTCGGGAGGAATGATTTATTTAGATTACGCAGAAAAATGGGTATGTTATTTCAATTTGGTGCTTTGTTTACCGATTTGTCTGTGTTCGACAATGTTGCCTTTCAGATGCGCGAGCATACTAACCTCCCAGAATCTATGATCCGTGATTTGGTATTAATGAAACTACATGCCGTGGGTTTACGCGGCGCATATCATCTGATGCCGGCAGAACTTTCTGGGGGTATGGCTCGGCGTGTTGCCTTAGCTCGTTCAATTGCACTGGATCCCATGCTGATCATGTATGACGAACCTTTTACCGGCCTGGATCCGATTTCGTTAAGCGTCATTGGCAGTCTGATCCGTCGATTGACCGATGCGCTGGGTATGACTTCGATCGTGGTTACCCATGATGTGCAGGAATCCTTAAAAATTGTAGATTATGTTTATTTCCTTGCAGATGGGGTAATCGCTGCTCATGGCACCCCGGCAGAAGTGAAGGAATCAGTCACTCCGTTTGTTCATCAATTTGTTCATGGTGAGGAAGATGGCCCCGTCCCTTTTCATTATCCTGCAGAAATGTATCAAAAAGACTTGAGGTTGGAGACACATTTTGCCTAAACGCATTATTACCAGTATCCAGGCTATTGGGCATCGGGTGATTAACGGCATTTGGCGTTTAGGCTGCGCGGCGCGGTTTTTTGTCCTGGTGTTGCTGAAATCGATGACCAGTTTTCTGCGCTTTACTCTGGTTATACGTGAGATTTATTTCGTTGGGGTATTATCCCTCATCATTATTCTGGTATCCGGCCTGTTCGTTGGAATGGTATTGGGATTGCAGGGGTATGAGACACTGCAGAAGTATGGCTCTGAATCAGCAGTGGGTACGCTCGTGGCACTGTCTCTGGTGCGAGAACTGGGTCCCGTGATGTCGGCGTTGCTGTTTGCGAGCCGTGCGGGTTCTGCGATCACTGCAGAAATCGGTTTGATGAAAGCGACTGAACAGCTATCTGCGATGGGAATGATGGCGGTGGACCCGATTGCACGCATAGTCGCGCCACGCTTTTGGGCGGGAGTCATTTCCATGCCTCTGCTGGCAGCCATGTTTTCTGTGATGGGTGTATTTGGAGGGTATTTAGTGGCTGTTGTTTTTATTGGGGTTGACGAGGGTTCATTTTGGTCGTCAATGCAGAATGCGGTAGATTTTCGTTATGACATCGTAAATGGCGTGATCAAAAGCTGTTTCTTTGGCGTGGCGGTTACAGCGATAGCAGTTTTTGAAGGATTTGATGCCCCTCCTACAGCTGAAGGGGTATCCGGTGCAACGACCCGTACGGTAGTGACCTCTGCACTGGCAATTTTGGGATTGGACTTTGTTTTAACTTCTTTTATGTTCAGGGGAGTGGATTGATGCAGCGAACAATAATGGATTTCTGGGTTGGATTGTTCGTGATGACCGGAATGGGCGCGTTGCTGATACTCGGATTAAAAGTTGGGAACCTGACGACTTATAATACGGGTGAAAGCTATACCCTCATAGGAAATTTTGAGAATATTGGTGGTCTTAAAATTAGAGCACCTGTCAAAAGTGCGGGGGTAGTGGTGGGGCGCGTCACCGATATCCAGTTTAGCTTAGAGACTTACGATGCGGTCGTGACGGTGGGTATCAATTCTTACTATCGATTTCCTAAGGATACATTTGCTAGCATACTGACATCTGGATTACTTGGAGAGCAATATATTGGCTTGTCACCCGGAGGCGATGAAGAAATGTTAGCGGAAGGTGACAAGATCATGAAAACCAATTCAGCTATGGTTCTAGAGGAGATGGTCGGGCGCTTTCTGTTCGACAAGGCTGCCGAGGATTAAAGATTTTTGATGATTGACAAATTTTGGTGAGGTAGACATGAAAGCACTTATTCAAAAAATTATTCTATTGTTGGCTTCTTTTTTGCTGATTCTTCCGTTATCAGCAAAAGAGATGGCACCCGATCAGTTGGTAAAAAGCACAGTTGATGAAGTCATCACCATTCTTAAGCAAGATGATGGTATTAAAAAAGGTAATAAAGATCGTGTGCTTGATCTAATAGAAACTAAAATACTTCCTCATTTCAATTTTACCCGCATGACCCGGCTAGCAATGGGGAAAAACTGGTCTAAGGCTGAGCCTCAGCAACAGAAAGTGTTGGTGAGTGAATTCCAGACTTTGCTCGTGAGAACTTATTCCAATGCATTAACGAATTACCGTGATGAAGTAATTGAAGTTGCGCCCTTAACGCCCCAATCTGATGCCAAGAGTACCACAGTTAAAACACGTGTCATTCAAGGTCGTGGCAGAGAACCTGTTCCAATTGAATACAGCATGGAAAAAACTGATAAAGGCTGGAAGGTATATGATGTAATCGTTGCTGGAGTAAGTCTAGTAACGAACTATCGAAGCTCTTTTAATAGTGAAATTAGAAAAACGGGAGTAGATGGTTTGATTGCAACACTCAGCAAGAAGAATAAATCATTAGAAGGTCAATAAACAATCGTATTTTTTGATAACGCATTCAAAGTAATGGCAATTCAGCGTGAGGGTAGAAGAATTTACGTGCGTGGCTCTATAATCGTCGATAATGTAGTTGAAATTACCCGGCAGGGAATTGCTTTGTTTGATGAAGAGGGTCTGGTAGTCGATCTGGGAGAAGTCACTGAAGTTGATTCATCGGCTATTAGCATGCTACTTGAATGGTTGCGCATGGCTCATGCCAGGAATCAGCAACTCTATTTTGTTAATTTACCAGAGAATCTAAGCAGCCTAGTACAGTTATACAGCGTGGCTGATTTTATCCCGCTCGATACCAGTATCGTAAAATAAATTGCCTTTTCTTTGCTTTATCTGATAGCCGCCACTCTTCAGAGTTAGTTCCTCTATGACCGCAGCGATTGAAATTCAACAGCTTAGTAAGCGCTATGGTGCATTATCTGCGCTGGAAGATATTGATCTTTCCATTAACCCTGGTGAGTTCTTTGCTTTACTGGGTCCGAATGGCGCAGGAAAAACGACGCTCATTAGTATTCTTGCTGGATTGACGCTGGCAACGAGAGGACACGCAAGAATCATGGGACATGATGTAGTAACTGATTACAGTCATTCACGCAAGAACCTTGGAGTGGTCCCCCAGGAACTGGTGTTTGATCCATTTTTTACCGTAAGGGAAGCATTAATCATTCAATCTGGTTATTATGGCATAAGAAAAAATGATGCCTGGGTTGATGAGATCCTGCATCGTCTGGATCTTACTGATAAAGCCGATACCAATATGCGTGCGCTATCAGGTGGAATGAAGCGGCGCGTATTGGTAGCCCAGGCTCTGGTGCACAAACCTCCTGTGATCATTCTGGATGAACCTACGGCCGGGGTCGATGTGGAGCTACGGCAGGCACTGTGGGTTTTTATAAAACAGCTCAATCGAGATGGTCATACAATTGTCCTAACTACGCATTACCTTGAAGAAGCAGAAGCGCTATGCAACCGTGTTGCTATGCTAAAGCAGGGTAAAATTGTTGCATTGGATAGTATCCGTAATCTGATCAATAGTGTTCAGGGTTTCTCCATTCAGCTTCGGCTTTCTACCGAGATATTGCCGGCTGCTTTACAGGAGTGGCCCAAAAGCAGTCATGAGGGTTTGTATATTTTCAAAATAAAAGATTATTTCCAAGTTGAAACATTGCTTGCAGTATTGCGTGCAGAGAATATACAAGTGTTGGAAATGCAATTGCAGCAACCGGATCTAGAAGAGGTTTTTGTGAAAATCATGGGCGTTGAACCTTTGGGGGTATCATGACTGGTTTTTACACATTGTTTTATAAAGAGTTACTGAGATTCTGGAAAGTAAGCTTCCAGACCATACTGGCTCCAATTTTGTCCAGTCTGCTTTATTTGCTGATTTTTTCACATGTACTGGAAACGCGTATACAGATTTACCAAGGTATTGCATATACTGCCTTTTTAGTTCCAGGTTTAGTCATGATGGCTGTGATGCAGAACGCTTTTGCTAATTCATCCTCCAGCCTGATCCAGTCGAAAATATCCGGTAACCTTGTATTTATCCTGTTGTCGCCTTTGTCTTATCTGGAGATTTTTCTGGCCTATGTGTGGGCATCGGTAGTGCGCGGATTATTAGTAGGTTTAGGTGTCTATGGTGTGACGATGATATTGTACGAAGTGCCAGTACAGTTGCCTTTATGGATTTTATTGTTCGCGATTGCAGGAAGTATGCTACTTGGTGCACTGGGTATAATTGCTGGTATTTGGTCAGAAAAATTTGATCAACTCGCTGCTTTTCAAAATTTTATTATCTTGCCACTGACCTTTTTATCAGGTGTATTTTATTCGATTTATTCACTGCCTCCCGTTTGGCAATATATATCACACTTGAATCCTTTCTTTTATATTGTTGACGGACTTCGCCACGGCTTCTTGGGTACATCGGATATTTCACCCTACTTTAGCCTGGCAGTTGTGATATTGTGTTTAGCAGTAGTTTCATGCCTGACATTATGGATGTTAAAGAGTGGTTATAAAATTCGCCATTAGCCCGAGTTTTGTTAGATTTTCTCATTTCCGTTTTAGCAACAATAAAATCTAACGATGTATTTATTTTATCTAAAGGATCAAAAATGATTACCTCAGATCATATTAAACAATGTATTGCAACATCTTTACCCTGTGAATGGGTTCAGGTAGAAGGCGATGATGGGCGTCATTTTAGCGCCGTTATTGTGAGTGAGCAGTTCCGGGGAAAAAGCATGATTCAGCAACATCAACTTGTTTACCGTGCTTTGCAGGATAAGATGGAGCAAGAGGTTCATGCACTATCTATGAAAACGCTCACACCTGAACAATGGGAAGAGTATAAGCGAGTTGGGCAGTAAGCTCAGAGCTTGTCCATGCTATATATTCTCTATTATGAAATGGAGATAATGGAGTGCCACTATGGTTGCTACTATAGGATGCTATTTTCTGCTAAAACTGACCTGCGTTTATTTAAGTTCTTTAAGTAGCTGTGGTTGTGCAATACCTAATCCCTGAGCGAAATCGACACTTATTTCATGTAACTTCTCAATAATTTCAAGTGATTCAACAGATTCTGCAATAGTTTGGATCTTCATGAGATGCGCTATCCGGTTAATTTCATTTACTCTGGCCAGATCTGCTGGATCATTCAACATATTACAGATCAAACTTCCATCTATTTTCAGGAAATCGACTTTGATATTTTTGAGTAAGTTAAATGAAGTTCGATCATGACCAAAGCCAGATAAGGAAACATTACAACCTATCTGTCTGATCTTTTGTGAAAAGATTACAGCATTCGGGAAGTTTGATTTGGCATCTGACTCTTCAATTTCGAAGCATAATGCTTGTGCAGGAATATTGGATTCCTGCAACTGCTTTTTAACAAAATCAATAAACTGTGGATCACCCAGCGTATCTTTGGCAAGGTTAATATAAACGGTTATGCCTGAATTTATTTTGTGCGTGCATAACCATTTGGTCATATAACTGACAACCCAGCGATCTAGTCGTGGCATCAGATGATATTTCTCGACAAAAGATAAAAATGCTCCAGGGGGTATAAGATTATTTTCCTCCTCAACCATCCTGATCAAGATCTCATAGTATGAGCATGGATTTGAGTCTTTTTTTGTCGGTAGGATATTTTGGCAATATAAGTGGAATTTACCTTGTTCAATAGCCTGAATAACCTGTGCTGCAGAGCCAATCGGTACAGATGAAGGATGCTTGTTTTCATTTCCGCTACTTGACTCATCATCATTGCTGCTATCTTGTATCAGAATATTTTCTGATTTTGTTTGTTCTTGGGTTATATCTGAGAATTGCTCGTTCTCTTTCAAAATGCGGGGCGTATACAGGGTATAAAATCCAATGACTTTCCCTTTTGAATCAAAATGTGGCACGAATTGCTCACTAATGAGGCATGTTGAACCGTTGGCTAATTTTTGTATTCGTTTATTTTGTACTATTTCGCCAGCTAAAATATTATTGATGCTGCGCTTAAGTCCATAATAAAAATGCTCACTTAAAAATTCTCGTGTAAATCGATTGTCGATTTGCTCCGCATTCAACCCAAACCAGAGACGATAAGCGCGATTATGGTAACGGCATTGCTGCTCAGTATTAAAGTATGCGAGCATGACTGGAAAGTTTTCATCAACAATTTGTAATCTGGTTTTATTTTCTGAGAAAGTTTTCTCGGCCCAGAGCCGATACTTGATTTCATTAGTAAGTCTTTCTTTATTAGCTATAAATAATGCCAGATGTTTTGCAAAAGCTTTTTCTGTGCGCGTGATCTGAGCGATCATGGCGAATAGCGCTGCGATCAGAATAATCCACAGGATATGAATAATCTGTGGCTCTAGTCCAAGCATAAAGTAGTTGGCGGCAATAAGCGATCCTGTTACAGCAACGGCAAGGCTTGCTGTGATATAGGGTTTGATGCCACTAAATTTGAGAGATATTTGTCCGCTCATCTTCTATGATTATTAATAAAAATTATGTACAAAAAACTGAATTTGATTATTTCTCATAATTTGATAAAGATTTAGTTCTAACCCAAAATTTCCATAAACTGCTAGGTGTCATTACAAAATTTCTTATGCGATTCTCATTTAATGCAGTAATCGTCAATTGAGATATTTTTCCTTGTCTCATTGCTTCGAGTAAGGGTGTAAACCAGCTATGTTCTAATGAGCTTAAAGATTGACGCCATTCATATATATTCTTGTACTGTGTTTTTCCCCACAAAGTATCAAGAATCACGAGCTGGTTATTGGGTCCGGTTGAATGTTGCCACACTGTTGCATCATGAGGGAGTGGATAATGCGCTATGCCACTTGCAACTGCCAGGGCATGGGCGAAAGCATGATCACACCATACTTGATTAAAAGTCGAGCGTATAACCTGTGGCATAATTCCTCCTCCCCAGAACCAGATGCTATTGATTGCCAATTCGCCACGTGCTTCTCTTTCTTGGTTAAGCTGATGATCATGTAGCAGCATTTGTATCTCGTTAAAAATGTTATGCCATATTGAACTATCTTCGCCAGCTGGTAGCAGATTATTGATGTTTTTACCAACCATTTCACTGAGTAGCCGAGTTTGCAAGTTAGGTGTTTTGTTGATACGGACATACCAGCGATCAGGGTAAAGTGGTAAGAAAAATATTCCACTTTTATTGAAATACTGATTGAGAATTTCGGCAAATTGCATCGATTCCTTTAAGGAAATCGTAAAAATTTGACTATCGGCCAGCAGAATATGATTATTCTCAATGCGGAGATGAACTGGATCAGCGCGTAGCCAATACTCGTTGCGAGTTTGTTCTGCATCTGTTCCATCAATATGTAACATGATAGGTGCGACCGGCCAGTCTTGCTGTTTAGACACACCGAAAGCCTGACATAGCCATTCTTCTATCGCTTGAGATCGGCTCTCAGTATAGTGGCTTTTTGCCAGGATCCTTTCCAAAGCAGGTAAAGATAAATCACTATAAACTTCTGTTCTTTTAGTTTCAGGCCAAAATAAGCCAGGAATGAGGAGATGTAGCTTCATAAATCATATGTAACCATTTAATGGATAATAGAAAAAAATTATTGTTAATTAGGCTTTATAAGCGAGGAACAAAGTAACGAATAGGTGAAGTAGAAATTATAAGATATGGATAGGATGATTGGAGCTATATCCCTTTTGGAGAAATTTCTTTAGCCAATATGTTATTAGGGTTAATATTCTCGATACGGTAAGTCACGATAGCAAACTGCCTATGCTAATTTAGCGGAATCATTCAAGCGCTCAGAAATCAGGAATTTATTAAGTAGCATTTTTGTTATTCAGTTTTATCCAGCTTGTTCAGCTTGGATTCATTTTCTACTGTGTATAGTGGTTGCTGATTAATTAAATTCTGATCAGTAGACAAGTAAGTATCTGTTATGTGAAATAATGCCAATGCCCACTAAATCATAAACAAATACATGATTGATGATCTATCGTGTATTTGCACGATTAGATATGCACTGATAACTTCATTAAAAATTGAAAGATTACTAATAGTCCAGAGTTTGCCCATATGCAGAAATTTTATATCTTGCTCTGCTTATTTTTTTCCTTTAGTTCTTTTGTTTGGGCTAAAGAAGCAGTTACCCAGTACTCGATTGAAGAGATCCAGCGATTGGGGTTGGAAGCTAATGGTTTGGTTCATGCAGCTCGATCGCAAGTTAATATTGCTGAGGCAGGGGTAGTGAGTGCATCTGCTTTTCCTAATCCCGAAGTTACTTTCATGGCCGGCCCAGATACGCCTCGACTTCCATTTGAGCTTACCGGTCCGTCATCGACGCAGCGGCATGTAACAGTAACTCAACCTTTAGAAAATCCTTTTTTCCGAAGCGCCCGAATCGGATCAGCAGAAGCAGGTGTCGAAGCTAGCCGCGCTAATCTGGATCAGGTACGTGCGGATCTCGCGGCACAATTGCGCATACGTGCTTATGAGCTATTGCTTCGTCAAAAACAAGCAGATATGGAATCGAGTATTTTCGATTTGATGGAAGAGATACAGCGACGTATCAAGCTAAGTGTTGAGGTGGGTGAGTCTGCACGTTTTGAATTGATTCGTGCTGATACCGAAGTGATGACTGCGGCAAGCAGAAAAGAGGCTGCGTTGTTAAATGCGGAAAGAGCGAGGGTTGCGCTTTTTCAGCTCACTGCGGGTAGATTACAATCTGATTTTGAGATAATTGCTTCCCTTAATGATCCGGTTCAATTGCCTGAGCTCGAAGAGCTGCATAAACAGATTATCACAACTAATCCTGATATCTTACGTTTGGAAGCTGAGCAAGATCGTGCACGTCTGCGTATCGACCAGGAGCGTGCTTCCGTTTTACCTTCAGTGAATATTCTGTATAGCAATTATCAGGATAAACAATTCACTTCGAATACCGCCGGGCTAAGCGTTAAAGTTCCTTTGTTTTACCGGCGTCGTGGTGAAATTGATAGTGCCATATTTGATTCCGCACGTGTACGTGATACCTTGGAATATCGGCGTTATGAAGTCAATCGGCTACTTGAGTCCGCTTGGCAGGCCATGCAGATTGCAAAACGGAGAGTGGAGATGTATGAGGGCGGCATTATTCAGGAGGCCGAGTCCGCGTTACGTGTGGCAGAAGCCGCTTTTCGTTTGGGTGAACGTGGTTTTATCGAAGTGCTCGATACGCAACGTGTGTTGCGTGGCGCACGCGCAGAGCTATTGCAAGCCTATTTTGAATTACAGTCAGCCGCTGCCGAAATCGACCGGCTACGTGCGCATTATCCCAAGGAGTAAATCTTCGCATGAATGTTCAAGCTCTAATTACTGGCGCTGTATTTCTTGTTGCCCTGTTTTTAGCCGCATGTGATAAGAACGATTCTTCAGTGCCTCAGGCTGAAGAGACAACGCAAGCAAAAGTAACTGATCCAAATAGCATTATCCTCAAACCAGAAATGATACAGCGCATCAAAATCGGAAAACCAGAAGTCATGGATGTGGCGGATAAAATAAAAGTACCGAGTCAAATCGAAATAGATCAGCATAAGCTGATTCGAGTAGGTGCAAACGTCACTGGGCGTATCGTTGAGGTTTCCGCCAAGCTTGGTGATGAAGTAAAAATAGGTACCGTTCTGGCGCGAATAGCCGGTCCAGAACTGACGCAAGCACAACTGGCATATTTACGTGCGAATTCAGTGATGCAGCTTGCAGAAAGGGCGGCTGCGCGTGCGCAACAGCTCTTTACGGCCGATGTGATTGGTGCGGCTGAATTGCAGCGTCGTGAGTCTGAACTGCAAGTGTCTCGTGCCGAATACAGTGCAGCAAAAGACCAATTACGCTTATTGGGAGTGGATGAGAAACCTTTACATGATTTACTGAAGCGTGGACAGATACTTCCTTCTGTGCCCATTACTGCTTCTATGCCTGGTACCGTTGTTGAACGTAATGTTGCGATTGGTGAGGTTGTGCAACCTGCAGATAAATTATTTACGGTGGCTGATTTATCGACGGTTTGGGCGACGGGTGACGTGCCGGAGCATATTGCACGTCATGTGATGGAAGGGCAGCATGTGGAGATTAAGATTCCAGCATTAGGTGATATCAGTTTTGATGGCGTCATCATTTTTGTCGCTGATACCGTTAATCCATTGACCCGGACGGTCATGGTACGCACGGAAGTGGAGAATCCGAAGCGCAAACTCAAACCTGCCATGCTGGCTAAAATGCATATTACTGAGAATCCGCATAGAAGCCTGGTAGTGCCTGAAAGTGCTGTGGTGCGAGATTCCAACATCGATTACGTATTTGTTGATCAAGGTAATAATCACTTCCGGCGTATTCCTGTTGAATTGGCGCAGGAAATCAATGAAATGCGTCCTGTGCTTAATGGATTGACCGATGAGCGGAATATCGTACTGGAAGGCGCCTTTCATCTTGATAATGAGCGCAAGCTCGCTGAATTGGAATAGATCATGCTTGCTTCGATCGTACGTGCAATGCTTAAGCAACGCCTTATCGTTGCGGTTATCTCACTCATTTTAGTGGGTGCAGGTTTTCAAGCAGCTCAAGAATTATCCATTGACGCTTTTCCTGATGTCACCAATATACAGGTGCAAGTTGCTACTGAAGCGATCGGCCGTAGTCCTGAGGAAATGGAGCGAATTGTCACCGTTCCGATCGAAATTGCGATGACGGGCCTGCCTGGTCTAGTTGAAATGCGCTCACTAAACAAAAGTGGCTTATCCATCATTACGCTGGTGTTCACCGATGAGACGGATGTTTATTTTGCCCGCCAACTTGTCATGGAACGGATGATCGGCGTGGCGGACAGGATGCCACCAGGGGTAACTCCGGTGCTTGGGCCCGTATCGACTGGATTGGGCGAAGTCTATCAATATAATCTTGAGCATCCAGATGATGGTGAGCGTCAATTGACCGTGGAAGAACTGACTGAACGGCGTACCATCCAGGATTGGATGGTACGCCCCATGTTACGTTCAATTCCCGGTGTCGCGGAAATCAATTCCCAGGGGGGGTTCGCCAAGCAATATCATGTGCTGGTTAATCCTGATCAGTTGCGTCATTACGACTTGACACTCGCACAGGTCGATATGGCGATTGCCAACAATAACGCGAATGCGAGTGGTAATATCTTGGCGCTGCAATCTGAACAATATCTGATCCGGGGTGTTGGCCTTATTAATACTTTGCAGGATATTGAAGATATCGTACTGAAAGAGATTAAAGGGATACCGGTGTTTGTGCGCGATGTGGCTGAAGTCAGATTTGGATCGGAAGTGCGGGCGGGTGCTAATATCAAGAGTGGTTATACTGAAGCTGTCTCGGGTATCGTCATGATGCTGAGAGGGGGAAATGCCAAGGAGATCGTCGAACGGATAAAGTTGAAAGTTGCAGACATTAACGAACGGAATCTATTGCCAGGTGGCCTGCAGATTGTTCCTTTCTATGATCGGACTGATCTGGTCGATGCGGCAATATGGACGGTGACTAAGGTGCTGATCGAAGGTATTTTGCTCGTCATCATCATATTGTTCATATTTTTGGGCGATGTTCGTTCCAGCCTGATCGTGGTGGCAACACTCATTATCACGCCGTTGGTTACTTTCATGGTAATGAATCAGCAGGGCATCTCAGCCAATTTGATGTCATTGGGAGGGTTGGCGATCGCGATTGGGCTGATGGTCGATTCAACGGTGGTGGTCGTGGAAAACGTATTTCACCGCTTGGGCCATGCCAGTGGTACCCGCGAATCGCATCTGCGCACGATTGTTGATGCTGTTGCGGAAGTAGGTACACCGGTGATATTTGGAATTTCCATTATCATTCTGGTGTTCTTACCGCTGATGACTCTGGAAGGGATGGAGGGAAAAACATTTAGCCCACTTGCGTATACCATCGCCATAGCGCTAGCAATCTCGTTGGTCGTGTCATTAACGTTATCACCCGTATTGTGTTCTTATATCCTTAAAGGAGGCGCCGATCATGATACGAAAATTATCGCTTTCCTCAAATCGGGATATCGGCGTTTGCTTAATGCGGCTTTGGCCAGTGAAAAAAAGACGATCATGGTTGCAGTAGGTTTATTGGGGTTGTCATTTGTCTTGTTTCCCCTCCTGGGTAAATCGTTCATCCCTATCATGAAAGAAGGTTCGATTACGCCTGTGATCATTCGGGTGCCTTCTATTTCACTCGATGAATCCTTAAAAATTGAAACAGAAGCCATGAAAATGATTGCTGCTATTCCCGGGGTGAAGAGTGTGGTGGCTAAAGTCGGTCGTGGAGAATCACCGGCTGATCCTGCCAGCCCTAATGAGTCTGATCCTATTGTGAACATTGATCCGGCATCGGGTCGTACCCAGGAAGAAGTTGAAGAAGATATCCGTAAAGCACTGTCAGTTCTACCGGGGGTGCAGATTGTTTTATCCCAGCCAATAGCACAAAGGGTGGATGAAATGGTGACCGGGGTACGGTCACAAGTCGCAGTCAAGATTTTTGGCGATGATTTGGATAAATTGAGAGAATTGTCCGAGCAGGTGGCGCGTATTATAAAGTCTGTACGGGGCGCGCGTGATCTGCGCATTGAACGCTTATCCGGTCAGCAATCGCTGACGATCGATATCGACCGGCGCGCCATTGCACGTCATGGGCTGAATGTTGCCGATGTGAATGAACTCATTGAAACTGCGATTGGCGGCAAGATAATCACCAATGTATTCGAAGGCGAACGGCGTTTTTCCTTGGTGCTGCGTTATCCAGAGCATTTTCGTAATAATGTGGATGCCATCCACGATCTGTTATTACGTACCCCTAGCACGGCAGCAGGTGTTGACGGCGCAATAGCGGGAGGTGGGGCGCTAATACCGCTTCACGCTGTTGCGAGAATTCGGGTTATTGATGGACCTGCCCAGGTATCGCGAGAATTTGCTAAACGGCGTGTGGTGGTGGGCGCTAATGTGCATGAGCGTGATCTCGGAGGTTTTGTTGCTGAATTACAGCAGCGTACTGCCAAGGAAATTAAATTACCGTCCGGTTATCACTTTGAGTGGGGTGGACAATTCGAGAATATGGAGCGTGCTATGGATACGCTATCAGTGATCGTTCCATTGGCTATTGCAGCCATATTTTTCTTATTATTCTTGCTGTTCAATTCAATCAAGTTAGCAGGGCTCATTATTCTTGTTTTGCCTTTTGCTTCGATAGGGGGGGTGATCGGCCTGTTCATCACTGGTGAATACCTGTCGGTACCTGCGTCAGTAGGCTTTATTGCGTTATGGGGGATTGCCGTATTGAACGGTGTGGTATTGATTTCCTATATTCGTAAGCTGCGTGAAGAGGGCGTCAATGTTGCTGAAGCGGTTACCCGTGGCTGTGAACAGCGTTTCCGTCCAGTTCTGATGACAGCAACTGTGGCGATGCTAGGTTTGGTGCCATTCCTATTTGCTACCGGCCCGGGCTCAGAAGTGCAACGACCTTTGGCGATTGTGGTGATCGGAGGGTTGATTACTTCTACTTTATTGACTTTGGTAGTCCTCCCTACATTGTATCGCTGGTTTGATGAAAAACCCCTGGAAGCATGAGGAGAGTCTATTATGAAAGAAGTTCGTGCCATTATTCGTCCTTTGCGCCTGAACCAATTACGCAACGCACTGCATAGCATACCTGAATTTTTCAGTTTAGTAGTGTGCAAAGGTGAGGGATTTTCCACGGCTATCGGACAGCAGCATCAAACAGTGCGTGAAGAATTAACCGATTTTACGGACAAGATCCTGGTAACGGCGCTAGTCAACGATGAGATGGTAAATATCATCGTTGACATAATCGTACGAGAATGCCAAACGGGCCTACCGCATGATGGCGTGGTGTGGGTTGTGCCGGTTGAGACTGCCTACCGCATTCATGATAAAGGTGTGCTCTGAGATCCTTACTTCTTTTAATCTTAACTACAGTCAGCTAACAGCCTGTCGACAAATTTCCAGGTAGCGCGCGCGTGCGAAGGCGTGGTCGACGATTGGTTTAGGATAAGTAGAGGCATGCAAATCCTTTACCCATGTCTGTATATATTCGAAGTTTTTATCGAATCTTTTGATTTGAGTGGTGGGATTGAAGACCCTGAAATAGGGTGCGGCATCAACGCCACATCCTGCTATCCACTGCCAGTTGCCGACATTACTTGCCATTTCATAATCCAATAATTTTTCTGCAAAATAAGCTTCACCCCAGCGCCAGTCGATTAACAGGTGTTTGCACAAAAAGCTGGCTGTGATCATGCGCACACGATTGTGCATAAAACCGGTTGCATTGAGCTGACGCATACCTGCATCTACCAGGGGATAGCCTGTCATCCCTTCACACCAGCGTTTGAACTCAGCTTCGTTATTTGACCATTGAATGTGGTCAAATAACGACTTAAAACTTTTATTCTGGGTATAGGGAAAATGCCACAGGATTTGGCAAAAAAATTCTCGCCAGATCAGCTCATTGCAAAAGGTTTCACTGACTGGGTGTGCCACCTGAAGAATTTTGCGAATGCTCACCGTGCCAAAGCGTAGATGAGGCCCTAGCTGAGAAGTGCCTGCTATGGCTGGAAAATCTCTGTCACGCTCATAATGCTGCAGTAACTCGTAGTTAAGCCGGTAAGGAGGTATGGCGATAGTTGATCGGCTAAAACCTATGTCAGTCAGTGATAGATCAGGCAGGGGAGATTGCTGGATCAGATTCATCAATTTCGTTCCGGTTGGATGAGTGATAAGCGTCGTATGACTCTGAATGGCTTTCCATTTGCGCATATAAGGCGTGTAAACGACATACGGACTGCCATCTTCCTTAGCAACTTCATCTTTTTCAAACAGAACATGATCCTTGCAAGTATGGAAATCCACCGATTTTGACTGTAACCATTTGCGTACCACATCGTCACGCTCTCGCGCATAAGGTTCATAATCATGGTTGGTATATACGGCAGCAACAAGATATGAACGCAAGATGTGATCAAATACATCAAGCGGCTTTCCATGATAGAGCGCAAGTGAGCGGCTAAACTGCGCTTGAAGTCGAGTCCGCATCATTTGCAAGGTATCGTAAATGAACGTGACACGAGCATCGTCACGAGGCAAGCTATCCAGAATAAACGGGTCAAAAATGAAAATGGGCAGAACAGGTCGTCCGGATGCCAAGGCTTGAGAAAATCCCGCATTGTCTTCCAGACGCAAATCTCGCCGAAACCAGAAAACGGACAGTGGTGTCGTCACGTTCGATGCGCTGAGTGCTAAATTTTCCCGAACAAATCCTCTAGTGCAATAGGTAAATCCGTAAATTTAAATTTAAAGCCATACTCCTGTAACAATTTTGTGGGGGCGATGTGATAGCTATTCAGAGCCAGGGCCGCGGCTTCGCCTAACGCCAGTTTCAGGATAAAAGCCGGGGTAGGGAAGAAGGCGGGGCGATGCAGCGCCTTGCCAAGGGCGGCAGCAAATTCGCGGTATCGTACCGGCTTGGGTGAAACAGCGTTTACCGGACCGTGATAGCGAGTGTCCAGTGCAGCGGTTATGTATACCGACACTAGATCATCAATATGAATCCATGAGAGCCACTGACGACCATGACCGACAGGTCCACCCAATCCTAGTTTCAGGATAAAAGCCGGGGTAGGGAAGAAGGCGGGGCGATGCAGCGCCTTGCCAAGGGCGGCAGCAAATTCGCGGTATCGTACCGGCTTGGGTGAAACAGCGTTTACCGGACCGTGATAGCGAGTGTCCAGTGCAGCGGTTATGTATACCGACACTAGATCATCAATATGAATCCATGAGAGCCACTGACGACCATGACCGACAGGTCCACCCAATCCTACCCTGAATACCGGCAGGAGTTTATCCAGCATGCCGCCATCACCCAGTACTACCCCTGTGCGAATGCTGACCCGGCGCACACCCTTGTTTTCGATTTTTGCAGCCTCCATCTCCCAGTCACGGCAGATGGTCTGCATGAAACTTCCTTGGGCAGGCACCGCATAGGTTTCATCATAAATACCTTCTCCTTCGCCTGGGTAAATACCAATAGCCGAGCCACAGACAAAACATTCTAGAGTGGAAGGGGCTGCTGCTACTAGCTTGCGGGCGCTGACAATGCGTGATTCATAAATTTCGCGCTTGCGTTTGTCAGTCCAGCGGCCGCCGCCCAGATTCTCACCCATCAGGTGAATGATAATCTGGGTATTCTCCAGTGCTTCAGGAGGCACTTCCTCTGTAGCATAATTCCAGTCAAAAGCCGGTACCCCCAGTTTCTGGCGTGCCCGCACGCCATTGCGACTGAGTACCTTGATCGTGTGATGGTCTTGTTTAAGGCGCTGTACCAGGTGCCGACCTATGAATCCTGTTGCGCCAGTAATGAGTATATTCATTTTTTGACAATTTCCAGGTTGATGACTGATCAGTTCAAGTATTTCAAGTATTAAATGATAGCTGGTTGGTCCATACTTTAATAACTTTGCTCGACAAAGTTTATTGTAGTCAGAAACACCGAGAGGCCTTGAAAGCACGTGGCCTCAAAAATGGCATTCAGGATAAGGCGGTGAAGAACAAACCGCTTACGCAACGGCAATTACAGCGCAATCGCCTGGTTACCAAAGTCCATTATGTCGTAGAGCGTATCTTTGGCAGTAAAGTTCTGCGTTACCGGGGATTAGCCAAAGCACATGGCTGGCATATGCTATATGCTGCAAGCCATGGCGTATAACCTGAAAAGGTTGCCAAAGTTGTATGTCGATCACTCAATACCGCGGTTCTCTCAGGAAAAATACATCTTCTGAGCCGATGAAGTGCTTTAGGTTGATCCCTTCCAGATTTTTTTGCGAAAAAGTTACAGAAATATCACTTGGTCATCGGCCAAAAATCAGGATTCGGAGGGTTTCTTCAGGAATTACGAGTTTTGCAAAGGTCTCACTAATTGTGTCAAACTACATTACAAATCCTACTGTTTAGGCTGCACGATATTGATTTTATGGTTATAAAATATTGTAAGTGATTGATTTGTATTAATCTTAAGTTTACAATTATGTTTCTCAATCGGTAAGTCGGGGGTTCGGCTGCTCTCAACAGCACTATAAAATCAATAGCTTAAATGCATAACCCAGAATCAAGTGCACTCCATATAGACACAGTTGTAGACAATGAATATAAAAATTGCCAATCTGTTTGATCCCGTTGACTGAATCTTCTTAAGGATAGAGTCAACTTCTCTTCCAACTTAGTGCTAAAAAGAATCAGTGTTTAACTGCAGAAATTAGGTTAATTCTATCTAAGAGCAAGCTATTGTTTTATATCCAATTAGATTCCAGAAAATATTGATTGAAATAATGCAATTAAACACTAACAGATTAGAGGTTGGTTATTCCAGCTTGTTTCCGGAAGGAAAATTGAAATAATAATGGAAACTTCACACAGTCGGCTCTACGGTACTTTTGCCCGCTGCGCTAGCATTTCCTATTGCTATGCTCCTTGGATTTTGCTCGCGGCACTCTTGATAGCTGTGGCTAGCGTTGTATACATCTCGCGCAATCTCGGTATGAATACCGATACCACAGATATGCTCTCTGAGCATCTACCGTTTCGTGTTAATAGCATACACTACAATAAAACATTCCCCCAGGAGATGGATATCTTGCTACTGGTGCTGAATGCTCCCACACCTGAGCAGGCTTATTCTGCCGCTGATCATCTCGCAGCACGCCTAAAAAAAGATACCAAGAATTTTACTGATATTTATCCTCCGAACGTTGATGTTTTTTTTGAGCGCAATGGCCTGCTCTACGAGAGTGTCTCTGAGCTCGAACACATTACTGATCGCTTGGCAGCGGCACAGCCATTAATTGCGCGCATTGCTGAAAATCCTACACTTCATACTTTTACCTCGGTGCTCACTGGAGCAGTAGAAGAATTAAGCAAAGGCCGTAATTTGGAGTTGGAGCCGGTATTCAAAGGGGTGAGCGAAACTCTGAATGCGCAGCTTGCTGGTAAGCCACGGGCGCTATCATGGCAGACGCTTTTTCGCGGTGAGCCGCAGAAGAGTAGTTACCAAGAGATGATTATAGTAAAACCGAAACCAGATTACACACAACTATTTCCAGGCGAGCAGGCTATAGCAGCGGTGTATGCTGCAGCGAAAGATATTGGCTTAACGGATGATGGTCCAATTCAGCTTCGTATTACTGGGGATGTGGCGTTAGCTGATGATGAGCTCAGGAGTTCGCTCAGCGGTATGGAATTTGCGGGAATAATTACCTTTGTACTGGTGGGAATAGTGCTTTATTTTGCTATGCGCACTATCAGGTTAGCCCTGGCCGTATTGCTTTGTTTAACGCTAGGTCTGCTTCTCACCGCTGCTTTTGCTACTGCTGCTATTGGTCAACTGAATGTTATCTCCATTGCTTTTGCAGTGCTATACATAGGTCTTGGTGCGGATTTTGCTATCCACTTTCTGCTGCGGTATCGCGAAGTACTCGAGAGCGGTCTACTAACAACAGATGCCATGTATAAAGCTGGTGGCGAAGCCGGAAGTGCGCTGGCTGCATGTACTATTGCTAACGCGATTGGTTTTTACGCATTTATACCCACCAGCTATAGTGGAGTAGCAGAGTTGGGGATAATCTCCGGTACAGGTATGCTGATCAGTCTGTTGGTAACCTTTATACTGGGTCCTGCTCTGCTACGATATTTGTCAGAGCGATCCATCCCTGATTCTGGTGTGAAGGGGTCCCTGGGTAAAATGCTTGAGTTATCGTTGAAGTGGCGCAAATTGACGTATGTCTCTATCTTTGTGTTATTACTTATTGCTATAGCACTATTGCCTCAGGTAAGGTTTGACTACAATCTGCTTAATATGCAAGATCCAAAGGGAAAAGCGGTGCAGACTTTCCGAGAGTTACTGGCATCCCCCGAACATTCGCCTTGGCATGCAATCGTGTTAACCAAGGATCAAGAAGAAACACGGCAACTAACGGAACGCTTAGCCGAGCTTCCTGGAGTAAGCAAAATAGTCACAATGCTCGATTTTGTACCAACGGAGCAGGAAGTGAAGCTTTCAGCTATCGAGGAAATGGCGCTTATAATCGGACCAGTGATACTATCGATGCCGGAGCCGTCAACAGATAAGCAAATGGTAGTACAGCAACTCGAAGCATTGGATGCTTTGAATGCAGCACTAGACCGTTATATTAAGGAGTATCCTGAATCCTCTTTATCAGAATCTGCGCTTACTCTCAAGACATCTCTTGAAGCGTTGTTTGTCCGTCTGGAAGGAGCAAATTTCAGCGATAAGGAGAAATTACTGCATTCAATAGATGAGGATCTGCTCTCCACATTACCTGCTGCGATTCAGCGTTTACGCACTTCAATTGAAGCTGTACCCTTTAGCGAGCAAGAGCTACCTGAATCACTCAGTGGCCGCTGGCGTAGCCAGGCAGGTGAATACCGAATCGCAGTTTATCCATCAGAAGATATCGGTGATAATGAAGCATTGACTCAGTTCGTAAGATCAGTACAACAAATAGCACCTCAAGCTACCGGTATGCCAGTGGTAAGCCTGGAGGCAGGAGAGGCGGTGGTGGAAGCATTTGTTCACGCTTTTTCACTGGCGCTGGCAGGAGTTACAGTAGCACTTCTGATACTATTGCGCAGCATAAAATACACTGTACTGGTGCTGATTCCACTTTTGCTGTCCAGCGTATTTACTGGTGTCTTCACCGTCTTGTTGAATATACCGTTCAATTTTGCCAATATTATTGCTTTGCCACTATTGCTTGGTCTTGGTATTGATAGCAGTCTGCACATGGTGTACCGAAGCTTGGATAAAAAGCAGGTAAGTGAAATTCTGATTCACACCAGTACTGCACGCGCTATTTTTTATAGCGCTTTAACCGCCTTAGTCGATTTTGCAAGTCTTATGTTCTCATCACACAAAGGTACCGCTAGCATGGGTGCATTACTTACCGTTGGACTAACTCTCACCCTGATTTGTACTCTCGTCATACTGCCAGCATTGCTGCGAATTCCTGCTCAACATGCAAAGTCATGAATCACGTTTGCTCGTCCGTTTCTGGCTGCGGATTCATGTGTTGTGATCAGACAAAAAAGAGATCACTGAATGCGTTAAGGTTTTCTACAGTCAGATCCACAAATAGGCTTGATTTGGCTTGATGTTGTCAGTTTTTTGATCCAAATAACTGAGTAAATCAATCAACTTCAATCTACTTGATTATTTCTTTTATAGCGATGTTTGAGATATTCAATTACAGGTGGCGTTATCGATAGAACGATAATTGCTAGAATGACGAGCTTAAAGTTTTTTTGTACAAATGGGAGTTGTCCAAAATAAAATCCGGCATAAATAAATAATCCGACCCACAGCACGGCACCGATTATGTTATAAACAATGAAGGTACGATAGGGCATAGTTCCAACACCTGCAACGAATGGAGCGAATGTGCGAATGATGGGAAGAAAGCGTGCAATGATAATTGTTTTACCTCCGTATTTGAGGTAAAAGGCGTGGGTCTTGTCTAGATACTCTCTTTTGAAGAAGCGGGATTCTTGCGAGGTAAAAACTTTGGGTCCGATTTTTTTACCTATCCAGTAATTCACAGTATCTCCCAAAATACCTGCAATGCATAATCCAACAAGTAAGATATGTGGATTGAGTTGCGAGTTTTGCAACGACGCGAGGGAACCTGCAGCGAATAATAGAGAGTCGCCGGGCAAGAGGGGAAGCACGACAAGCCCAGTTTCGCAAAATATAATCAGGAAGAGAATTCCATAAATCCATAATCCGTATTCTGAGGCGAGTTCCTGAAGATGCTTGTCAATGTGGAGAATAAAATCAATAAGAAACATAGGTATAGGAAAAAATAGCTTTCTTTTTTCAAGAAAAATGTACTAAAAGATTCAGCATGCTATCAAACACATTGATAAGCAGTCAAAAAAGGTTTCTCTTCTTACATATTGGCCGCACCTGAGAGAGCGTCGATAGACCGAAACAGGTAGTGAGAGAAACGCAACCAAGGAATACCGCGAGGTGATCTACTCAGTCCGATAGGATAGTGGCAAACATCTACCTTTGGATACTCTCAGACAAAAGGCTAGCCCGAATATTTCATAAATTCGCGTGATGATCACGCAGGATCTTATTAATCAAAAGACAAGTGAGGGTACGTGCCAATTTATGAAATATTCGGGCTATAATTCTTGGATTTTTGATGCTGCTTTAGGCAATGACAACTAGCTTTTGATCACTCAGCTGCAATTTTGACTAAGTATTCGACTTTACGTACATTTTACTATTTAAATAACGTTTATTTTTTCTATACTTCATGCCTGAGATTCAAGTTAACGGAGCAAAATTGCATTACACAGATGAGGGGACTGGGCCCGAGACCCTCATGTTTGCCCATGGCCTGCTGTGGAGTGGCCAAATGTTTGAGGCACAGGTCAATGCTTTCAAGGATCGCTACCGCTGCATCACGTTTGATTTTCGTGGTCAGGGGCAGAGTGAAGTTACCCGCGACGGCTATGACATGGACACTCTCTATCGGGATACCGCTGCATTGATTGAGGCATTGGGCTGCGTTCCCTGTCATTTTGCTGGGCTTTCGATGGGGGGCTTTATTGGGATGCGGTTGGCAGTTAGCCGACCAGAGCTTCTCCGATCATTGATCCTGCTGGATACATCGGCTGACCCAGAACCGGAGGAAAACGTACCGCGCTACAATCGACTTAACTTCGTCGCCCGCTGGTTGGGTCTGAGGTTGGTCATCTCCCCGGTCATGCGGATCATGTTCGGTCAGACGTTTCTTACCGATCTCAACCGCGCCGCGCAGAGAGAAGAGTGGGAAAAGCGTTTGATTGCCAATCATCGTATCGGTATTACCCGCGCAGTCAGGGGCGTGGTGGATCGCCAGGGCGTTTATGACGAAATCGGTGGAATCACTATTCCCGCACTGATCATCGTCGGTGAGGAAGATGTGGCTACTGTGCCGGGTAAAGCCGAGCGCATCCAATCCCAAATAGTCGGATCACGCCTAGTCAGGATTCCCAGAGCAGGACACTCTTCGACTATCGAGGAACCAGAAGCGGTTAACGCGGCTATCAAAGAGTTTCTCAATAACTTGTAAGGGCAGTGTTGGTCCTTCTCTATGCTAAGCAAAAAGAGAGTGAGTCTTACATACAAGGCCACGAATAACTGCTGGTAACTGATCCTTAAACTCATACCGTTCTCATGACTTGCACTTCCCCAAGGAAAGTCTTGTCGATAGGCTTCAGGATGTTGGTTACCCGCCACCCTGCTATCCAAGCTACGGAGCTTCTGACTCTTTCCCCGGCAGATCTGTCTCCTGCTGAACACGCCAGCCTTCGCTGGACGCACAACCGTACGCGAACCTTTTAACTCGCAAGTGAGTAAATAATTACCGCAGAATATTTGGTTGTAGATCGTGGTTACGATAGCGATACACTCGCGCTGGTGGTGCAAACCAAAATTCAAGGTATGAATTCTGTCATCCCATTCTCCCCCAAAAAACCGGAAAATACCAAGAAACTACGCTCTGAAGTTCTAGCGTTCTCGCCACATCGTAGAGAATTGACCTGGTTTAATGAATCCGGACATTCCAGTTAAGAGAAAATAGCTTAACTGGAGGAAGTAATGGTAACGAGGAAGCAATATACAAAGGAATACAAATTAGATGCGATCAGTCTGGTATTGGATCAGGGCCATACGACGACAGAAGTATCTCGAAGTCTGGAAATCAATGCCAATATGCTGAGATGACCTGGTCAAGTAAAACCGGACAACCCGGTTAAGCGACTTCTTTCAATTTTTCTGTTTCCACTTCATATTGATTGGGGCTTTTGTACTCCAAGTATGAATGCAGTCGATGGCTGTTATAGAACATGGAAATATACTGCAGCACATCTTGCTGTGCTGCATGACGGGTTTGG